>JBAUTP010000304.1:0-7078 GCA_049582265.1 Thermoplasmata archaeon | reverse complement strand
TCCGAGGCCTTGCATTCCTGAACTGAACGCCAGTACGTCTCTTCATCCTCGTACAGAACTGTCGCCCGGACGCCCAGTCGCCGGGCCTCGAGCACCAGCGTGTTCGCCCAGGGAAGCATGTGAGTCCAGGTCTCGACGATGACATTTTCCCCGCGGCGGAGTCGTAGGGAATCGACCAGAATGGTTCGGCAGATCTGGTCCATGACGGGTTGGGGATCGGGGTCAGACATGTCTACGGGTCATGCAAACCTTGCTACAACGCTTTCGGCGATGGGGGACCGTTTGAGGTTAAGCCAACGTATCGGTTTGATGCCGACCCAAGGGGATACAAGGACTCCTGGACCCACTATCTTCTGATCGAAGATCCTGCCCGTAGTCTAGGACGCTTTGTTACCTCCCGCCAACTTCAGGGCGTAGGTGACTGCATGGGCTGCAGCACGCGTTAGGGCCCATTAGATAGTCATGGTTGAAGAGAAAGCAAGGGTGGCCCGGTCGGTAAATGATAGAAGTTGCGTGAATATCGCAAGCGGGAAGGAATTGCATGGCAAACCGAGTAGGTACAGTTGGCAGCAAAGGACAGGTCACGATTCCGAAGGATATCCGAGACGCCCTCGGCATCCTCCCAGGAGACAAAGTGCGATTTGATCTGCAAGTTGGCAAGCGTGCCGTTCTGCGGAAGGCTGAACTTTCGCGAATGACTGAGATTCTGGGTAAGTTGGGTCCATCGAAGCCAGCAGGAGTCCCCTTCCAGCGAAGCCTGCGGCGTGCATGGTCGCGACGTCGGCACTGATACAAGCGTCTTCATTGTAGCAAGGAACTGCCACGAGTCTGCTTCCGCCGTCTGCCGCCGCGTCCACGATGGTATTGAAATTGGAGCGAAGCGAATCATTGTCCCAAATCACCCAATTGCAGAAATTCGCGCCGGGCCGCGAGCAGCCGAGGCGCAGCCCGTTTGGCGAGCATTCGTGAGTCACCTCCAGACTTGGCCTAACGACGGCCTGCGCCGGCCGACGTGACAATCGCAGTCGATTAAGGCGAGCACCGGCAAGGGGCCACCCCCCCTCCCGTGGGCGATTCTCGTCGCCGGGGGGAAATTGAGCCGTGCAGCCTGCGCCGTTGCCTATAATCGAAAGCTAAGACAGGACAGTCCATTCTGCAGGCTCGGCTGCTCAATGACCTTGACAAGGCTGGGCGGGCCGACGGGAGAATCGTGGAGGGGGGGTGAGCTCGTGGGCCCAAATCCATTCGAGAGTGATGGAGAAGATCCGTTCGACAAGACGGGTCTGAGTCGCCTCGGGCACCGCCCTCAAGAGGCTTTCGTGCTTTCTGTTTTCATTCATGAGTAGACGACCGGTTCAAAGGCGATTATTGGATGAAAAGGGGCGGCTGTAGGTCAAAATCTAAACTCCGTACGCCTCGTCGTGGTGGGCAAGTCGGAGGAGACGCACCGTCTCTCGTCCGGAAACCGGCTCGAACAGAAGTACGAACGAACCTCCTACATGGACCCGACGGACGCGCTGAAGCGGGGCTCGAAGTGGTTTGTAGTGCAGCGGGTTTTGCAGCACCTGACTTACCTTCGAGTCGACAGCATTTTTGAATCCCACGTTCCGACCGCAGAGCTTTCTGTAGTCACGTTCAAACTCGGGCGAGACCTCGAGACTCCAACTCAATGGGAATCACCCAGAATCTCATCCAGGGACGCTACCTTTCGGAACTTGCCCTTTCGAATGCGCGCAAGATCCCCAGCGAAGTCAGGACGTAGGGCTGGATCCAGGATGTTTTCCTCATAGGCGGATACGATACTTTCTAGCGCTTCCGACTTTCCTCTCAGTCCATCACGGGCTTTCACAACGTTTACGACCCGATTTGCGTGCTCCGACAATTCGATGACAGCCTTCGGCATAACTTGGTATATCTCAGAGTAATTCCAGGATATAAGCAATATCGTCCGCTATCCCCGTTGCATGGTGGTCTACCGTTGGTCGTCAGTGGGTCCACCGCTTACTGAACCCAAAGTCTTCCGAGACTAACGCACTCCCAATCGATGCCTCAACCACGATAGTGCTTCCACTCCCTGGGCCCGCTGGAATGCTCGCAACGTGGAGAGTCCGGGGGGCGGGGGCTTTCGTGACTCACCGATAAAGAAGCCCGCCACACCAGACAGGACGGAGGTAACATCGTCTTCATTCGCGTCCCGGCACAGAGTGCTCTGGTCAAAGATCGTCCAGGGTCGGGGGCCACCCTGCATCGCTACGCTGGGGAGGAAGGAGAGCAAGTCGATCCAGCCTGCACCTACGCACGCGGAGGGCCAGTCAACGAAGTAGACACGATCCCGACCGATGAGAATGTTGTCCGCACGCAGGTCCGAGTGGAGGAGCGTGTTTCCCGCGGACGCATCGTCGAGCCGAGATTCCAGTTCACAAAGTTGGTTAAGGTGGCGCCGAGCCCACGGGTTGAGATCTGCCAGTTCATCGTCGTTCTGATCCTGAGCTTGGGACATCTTGTGCCACTGGGAGAACATCCGGCGGTGGCGATCGGCGTAACTTAGCGTTGGGAAAGGGCACGGAGTGAGCATTTCGATGAGCGATTCCATCGCTTTCACTACGCGGAGAAGCTCACCCCGGCTCCAAGGAAGATCTGGTGTACGCCCGTCTATCTCCTCTGTGAAGAGACCCACCCAGTCGCCGTCATCATACGTTAACGATAGCCGGGGGACCGGAAGACCGGGAGGCATCTGATTCAATATCCGAGCCTCGGCTCGGTGAAAATCGGGCGAGTCGGGGTTCGGTTCGCGCCCGACGACCTTCGCAAACATCCGGCGACCGTCGGAGAGCGATAATCGTGCGGCCACGCCTGGTGAGAAGCCCCCGGGCTCAGATTTAGCATCCAGAACTTGGGCTCCCAGGCTGTTTTCCAGAGTTTCACGAAGTGCTAGGGGCAGCTCCGACCAGAGTCGCCGCTCCCCTTCCGCGGGAGGTCCAGGCCCCTTACCCATGGGCTGACTCGACCCCTCGGCGGGATGGAGGGGGTTACCTACGATAAACAGGTTTCCAGAACGAACCGGTATCTGGGGGTCGTCACAGTTATGCCCAGTTTCTCACCTGGGCAAGACCCATGGACCTTTTCCCGGGCCCGCAAGTGCCCTCTCCTCCTGCCGGCCGCAAATCCCATCCTTACTTCATGTCCGACATGATTCGCCGTGAGCCCGTCGCCGTTCAGGAAACTCTTCGAACCGCTCGAGAGTCCGCCTCGGACTTTCCAAGTCTTCCTCCTGAAGCTCCACTCTATCTGATTGGCCAGGGAACATCGTTCCATGCGGCGTTAGCGACAGAAGCTGCCGCACAGCGCTGGCTCGGTCTCAGGCGGGCAGTGCGAGCGCTACCTTCACTTGACGCGCTTGTCTACGAGGACCAGCTTGACGCGGCTGGGTTTGCGATCGTCTTCAGTGCCTCCGGAGAAACGGCGGTGACCATCCGGGCCCAGGAAACGCTGACCAGTAGGGGCATTCCGCACCTCCTTATCACTCACTCTCCCACGAGCACATCTGCGCACCGGGCGACCCAGACTCTTGCGACAAGGAATGCCGAAGAGGAGTCCTGGACTCACACTGTCAGCTACCAGGCGGCGATTGTAGCTGCCCTGGCGGTCTTCGAAAGCTGGTCGGATAGGAAGGATGCAATAGAGCCTCGCCTGACCCAAGCAGCAACTCTAGTCAAGGAACTTGTGGACCGTGAGAACGAAGTCCGTGCGATAGCTGAAGCGGTCTTGGACCGGTCGAAGATCCTTCTTCTCGGGTCGGGACCAGCTTTTGCTACCGTCCGCGAAGCTGCCCTGAAGATCCGCGAAGCTTCGGGCCGCTTTTCGGCGACGGTGGGGGTCGAGGAAGCACTTCATGGACCGATGCCAGCGGTCGATGACGCCACTGCGCTGATTGCTCTCACCCTGAAACCTTTTGAGCGCGAACGAGGGGAGAGGGCTTTGCATGCTGCCACCCTTGCCGGAGCACGTGCCATTCTGCTAACCCGCGGGGAGCCCGGAGGAGAGTTCCCGACTTTCCTTCTGCCCCCCATTGATCCAGAACTTTCACCGCTCATCGACATTGTCCCGTTGCAGTGGTTTGCCTACTGGACTGGAGTGTTGGTTGGCCGCAATCCTGACATCATGGGACTTGAGATCCCTCGGATCTTCGCAGCCCGTTCCAGTTTCGGAATCTAGCCCTGCGTCAGCTGGCCCGAGGATGGTTCACTACGAAGACGAGGTGCGATTCCCCGCGCCCCGACGCATCGTGTGGCAACTGATCGATGACCATCTCAATGACACCAAGGTCCTCTCGATCCACCCTCTCATCCAATCCCAAAAGACGGTGGCCCGAGACAACCAGGGAGCCGTTGTCGAACGTGCAATGATTGTCGGGAAAATGGTTCAACAGTCCCGGTGGAGATTCACTCTCGCACCGCCTGAACGCTTTGGATGGGAGATCCTTGAGAGCAAAGGGCCTTGGGCTCCTGGAAGTCACCTTGAACTCGAGTATGCGACGGCCATGAGCGGGACCAACATTCGCACGACGGGTGACCTTACAATCTTGGCGACGTCAAGATTCACGTCAGAGCGTCACGCCGTCGAACATGCTCTTGAAGATCTCCACACCGAGGATGAGTTCTTCATTCGCCGCTATCGATTCTAGTGGCGTCTTCCGATTCCGTTGCGTGGACGGACGCGGTATTTGCCGAAGTTCCCGACACAATGCTCCGTGGCGGGCTCAAAGGTCATTGGACTCACATTCGTATCCTGGTCTCACTTCACTCGACCATAGGCTTCAAACGTGCCGGTTCCAGGTCACTGCTGAATAGTTGGGCTCCCTATCTCGCGAGCACGTCGGCGTCAGTTTAATCTATATACTTTCCTGCTTGTTCTCCGGGGCAGGACCATGCAGGTACTTCCATCGCTCGTGCGGACTGGGGAGACCCGCCTCCCCTCTGTGTTCGTCCCCGTCGCACAGCCAAGGGGCCGGCCCATCTCCACATACCGTCTCCACGTGAATTCGGAAGTGGACGCGGAGACCGCCCGGCGACACCGGGTCCCGCTCCATGCTCTCACGTCGCGAAAGATATCTGAACTCGGCTACCCTGTCCAGTTTCCCACGGTTCTGGTGGCGGCCGAGTCTGTGATCCCGCTCGTCGACTCGCCTCTCCGTATCATCCCCTTCCGGTCGGCAGAAGCGGCACGAGATCCACGGACCGAGGATACCGTGATTGAGATGCTCCACATCGACTCCATCGGGGCGCGGGCCCTACTCGACCGCAACCGGGTACGCATGGACACCACCTACCTCCTCCGCAGGATACTCGAGGAGCGGCTCGAACGGCGCGCGACGTTCGTTCGATTCTCCGAGGTCATACCGGCCCTGCCCCGTGTCGGGGAATCGCTGAGCGCCGACGCATTGGCTCGCAAGCTGCGGAAGAACCCGGCAGGTTCCGGGTTCCGATGAAGGCGGACAACGTCGAGACTGTTGCCGCGCAACAACTCCTTCCATCCTTCCAATCCTGAGATTTTAACAAATCTCGTGGCTGAGGGACGCATGGCCCCCTACAATCCAAATCTTCACGTGGGTGCAAGGGTCTTCGAGCCTCACTTCGAGTGAAGGGCGTTTTTCCACCATCGCTGCCGCCGGGCAAGGAACGTCGCCGGACGCAATGTCCATTATATACATTGAAACCATTTGTGGTACATGGCTTCTATGGAGGATCGCCTAACGAGCATCCCCGTCCACGCGTCGACTGTCAAACTGCTTCATCGTCTGAAAACTGGCGCTCAGAACTGGGATGATTTCCTCCTTTCCGCATTCGAGGACTTGCTCCCGCCTGACACGATCGTTGAACTAGAGCGTCGAGAACGGGAGGAATCGAGCCGTCCTTTCTCCGAAGTGGGCCATGCACTCCCGCGCTCCCGTCTCACCCGTCGGGTTAAACGTGCCCGGTAGAGAACTCGTTCACTGGAAGGAACAGTTCACGTTTCTTGACTCAGCAGAGCGAGAGTTTCTCGCTCTGCCGGTCGAGGTTAGGAGCGCATTTCTGGAGGTCTTCGAACAGTTCACACGGCATCCCACACGACAAACGAAAGACCTTGACGTAGCCCCTCTGAGGGACCGCGCCGGTAGATGGAGGCTCAAGGTCCGGGGGGGTCACCGCGGCATCTATCGACTGGTCCACGGGCGACCTGAGTTCGAGATCTTCCAAACTAGAGAAGAAATATACGAAAAGTTGCGAAATTATCTCTTGTCCCGCCAGAAGTGAATCTCTACGACACGCCTCGAAGTGGGCACAAGGGTCTGTGGACTCACAAATCGGACGGCTCGGGTCCTTACGGCGACAAGGCTGCAGCACCCCGAAAGACCGTGGTCAGGACACCCGGGCTGCCTTCGCTGCCAGAATGCGGTCAACGTATGGACGTGCTTCGAGACGTTGAAAAATCTCGAGCGCCTCGTTGAACGCTGCGGCGGCACTAGCAGGGTCATCGGCCGATTGGGAGGTAACCCCTAGTTCGTACAGGCTGACGGCGCTCTCATACGGATACCCGAGTTCCTTCCACCCTTTGGCGCTCTCGAGAAAGTGTTTCGCGGCGGCGGTCAGATTCCCTCTCCGCGCTTCAATCATTCCGCGGGCATGAGCCAGGGTACTCGAGCTCCATTTCTCCGCGAGCGCTTGCGTAAGCTGCTCCAGCTCGCCAAGATGCCTCTCGGCGTCGCTTAATCGATCCTGGCGAAGTCGAAGTTCGATCATGAGGACAAATCCGCGGATCTTCTGTGGGACCGTGGTCATGATGTCAGGAACTCGGATCAGGATCTCATACAACGGTACAATCTCGCGCTCGGCCTGCACCAGGTCTCCCGTGGCCAGGGCCAGGCGTGCCCGAAGTAGCTCCCGCGCGTCCAGGTTATCGATCCGAGGGATCGTCGTCCTCGGGGAAATGACAGGTCCGAGGCGCGCGGCACTTCGATCGTACTCTCCCCGATACATCCCGATAAGGACGGGTGTTGCCAGCGCTAGATTACGAGAGCCTGTTGACCCTACCGCTGATG
>JBAUTP010000303.1:0-6118 GCA_049582265.1 Thermoplasmata archaeon | reverse complement strand
CTTGATCTCACGACCGCAGAAGGCCCGAAGCCGAAACGTTCCACTCCGCTCCACTCCGAGGGATGGAACGAAAACGAGTTTCATAAACCGCCCCTACTAAGGAGCGAACGAACTTACCGACTGGAGACCACAGATTGGCAGGCATTCGCGAATGAAGTCGCGCAGACGAATCGAGGCGTCGTAAGGATACGTCGTACCCTTTCCATTATATCGTTCGCAGGGGTTCGCTCGACGTATGACGAACCGCCGAGCTGATTCCATGAAACCGGCGGCTATGGCCTCGAGACCCGCGACTTCCCAAACCGGACCCGGTGCTTCCTGGTCCGAGATCGACGTCTGCTTCCGTGAATTTCGTGAATCCGCAGTTCGATTGGTCGAGCGAGTCAACGACCTGTTGGGGTCGGACCAGCCCCGAGTGAACGGACCTCCCAAGGACCTACGACTCGTCCGTTCCGTCTTCGGGAAATGGTCGACCGAGGTTCTCGTCGCACTCCATACGGCACCTTCGATGGGCTTCGAAGAACTACGTCGTTCCCTGCCGGGGATTAGTCCGAAGGTTCTGTCGCTGAAGCTCAAGGCGATGGAGCAACATGGCATGGTGCAACGGATGATCGTGGATGCTCGGCCCCCCCGCGTTCGGTATACGTTGACCGAGAGAGGATGGACCGTCGCCTGGCTTTCGGACCCCGTGCTGATCTTTCTCCAGCAAGCGGAAGCACGTGAGGCGGCGCAGACCGATGGAACCGGTGGACCCGTGTCAGACCCAACGCCGGGCGACTCCCGGTAGATTCCTAGGGAACGCACCTCGTCACGGAGCGACCGGGATTCCCGTCAGGCTCGGTCCTCCTATCCGAACTGTACGTTACTTACCACCCGCACAGCGACCGATTAATATTCGAAAACGGTATGATTTCCGACCGGCTGACGCTCGCCCGGCCGGGCTGGATCCGGCAGCCGGGGGAAGCCATGTCCACCCACCTACGCGACGCGGCAAGGACGGATGATCCGTCGGTCCTGACTAGCATCCTCGAGGCATCGCCTCAATACTCGATCGTCGCGACCGACCTCGACGGGAAGTTCCTCCTCTGGAACGAGGGGGCGCGCAGGATCTATGGGTACGAGGAAGGCGAGGTGATCGGGAGGAACATTCGGCTCCTCCATCTTCCGAATGACATCGACTCCGGCCGGATCGAGGAGATCTTCACGACGGCGCTCAGCGAGGGTCGGTGGGAGGGCGTCATCCGCCGGGTTCGGAAGGGAGGGGAGGCGTTCCCGACCCAAGTAGACCTTACGGTTCGACGGGACCGAGACAATCGCCCAATCGGGTTTCTGAGCATCTCCAAGGACATCTCCGAGGAGATGCAGGTCAGCCAACGCCTGTTGGATTCGGAGGAGTACAATCGCGTTCTCGTGGAGTCCACCTTCGATGGACTGTTCGCCCTCGACCCGAGCGGGATCATCACCGATGTCAACTTGAAGATGGAGCTGATGACCGGGGTCGCACATAGCGAGCTCATCGGCACTCCGTTCCGAAATTATGTGGTTCCCCCGACAGCCGTCGACCAGGCCATTCGCCGGGTACTGAACGAGGGCCATGCCGGCGACCTCGAGCTGGTGATCCGTCAGGCAGACGGCAGTGTGCGTAACTACACGTGCAATGCGAACACGATTGGTAAGGACCCTGAGCGCGTGAAGGGGCTCGTCGTAGCCGTCCGCGACGTCACGGAACAGAAGCAGCTTCAGGAGGAGCTGGAGGACCGGAACCGCGAGCTCGAGATCCAGAACGAGCGGGTCCTCGCCGCCAGCCGAATGAAGACCGATTTCCTCGCGAGCATGTCCCACGAGCTTCGGACGCCGCTCAACAGCATCATCGGATTTTCGGATTTTCTCCTCACCGGCACCGACATTCCTCTCGATCCTGAGCTTCGCGAGTACCTCGCCATCATCCTCAACAGTGGCAACCACCTGCTGCAGCTCATCAACGACGTACTCGACCTCGCAAAGGTCGAGTCGGGTAAGCTCGAGCTATCACCGGCGCTCGTCGACATTCCGAAGGCGGTCGATGAGGTCTGTTCGACCCTCCTTCCTCAGCTCAGTCAACGACGGCTCCATTTGGTGCACGAGGTCGACCCCCAGGTGCGAAACCTCGTCGTGGACCCGTTACGCTTCAAGCAGATCCTCTACAACCTGTTGTCGAACGCGGTCAAGTTCACTCCGCCGGAGGGACGAGTGGAGGTGTCACTGATTCCGTCTGGAGCTTCGCACGTGGCCCTGCAGGTGAAGGACACGGGCATCGGGATCCCGGCGAAGGACCTCTCGCGGGTCTTCCAAGAATTCGAACAGCTGGACGCCGGCCCTGGAAAACACTATTCGGGCACGGGTCTCGGTCTCCCTCTCACCCGGAGGCTGGTCACGCTCATGGGGGGATCCATCGGGGTTGCGAGCGAGGTCGATGCGGGTACGACCTTCACGGTTCGACTGCCCTGGCTCAAGCCCTCGTCGTCCTACGAACCCGCACCGGCAGGGAGAGTGTCTGCGTAATGGCTCGCATCCTGGTCGTCGAGGACAACCCGCAAAACCTCAAACTCACGACCGTCATCCTTGAGGCGGGTGGCCACACCGTCACTGCGGCCCACGATGCCGATGAGGCCGAGAAGGAATTGGTTCCTGGCCGCGTGCCGGACCTCATCATCATGGACCTCGCGCTACCCGGAAAGGACGGCTATATGCTGACGAAAGAACTTCGCCAGCGAACGGACACGGCTCGACTTCCCATCCTGGCGGTATCCTCATTCGCCATGCCCGGCGACGCGGAGCGAGCGATCTCCGCGGGGTGCACGCAGTATCTTACGAAGCCCGTGCGAAGAGCCATCCTCCTTGAACGGGTGGAGACGCTTCTCGCCGGGGCCGGGATTTCTCCACCTTCCGCTTCGAAAGCATCGACCGGGGCCACGTCCTCGTCGGAGAGCCCTCCTTCCGATCGGCACGCCGCCACGGGTGAGCCCGCCGACGGGGCGCACGTCGGGGCAGAGGAACCCCCCAGTAGCCCGGACCCAACGTCTCCCGAGCCGGCGGCCGCGGACCCGGTGGCGACCCCACCAACGGCTCCGCCTCCGGCTGCCCCAGTCCCATCGGAGGGTCCCCAACCCTCGGGGCCTCCCCCGACGGCGGGTTCCGAACCTCCGACTTCGGCAGGGCTGGGACCATGACGCGGCCGTCCCTGGGACCCGCCGCGAAAGCGGGCCGCATTCTGGTCGTGGAGGATTCGCCGTCGGCCCGTCGCCTGATGCAAGAGGTCCTCCTGCGACTGGGCGCGGAACTACCGAACCTTCGAGTCGCGGGATCGGTGGTCGAAGCGCTGACGCTCTTCACGCAGTGGCGCCCGAAGGTCGCGTTCCTCGATATTGAACTGCGAGCGCCTCCCACCGAGACCCCGCCGGCGGAGTCGGCTTCCCCGGGGCCTTCCACACCCAAGGATGGTGCCGAGCTCGCCCTCCTCATCCTCTCGCGAGACCCGTCAGTTAAGGTGGTTCTTTGTTCGGCAAGCGATCCGTCGAACCCTCGCGTTGCTCAGCTCGTGAAAGAGAAAAAGGCAGAGTTCATCATGAAGCCGCTCATCGCGGCCCGGGTCGAAGAGGTTCTGGCCCGTATCGTTCCTCCCGGCCCCGGCCGTTCGTCGTAGGCCTGCCCCGTCTCCCCATGGTTCGACCTGGGGGTGGATCTGCCCGGAAAAAGTGCTCGATCCCGACGTTGGCCTGCGAACCACCCTGCATGGGAGGGCACAAGGGCCCCGTCCCATGGAGGCGGGGCCCGGCGGCATTCCCCCGGGGTAAGGGAGTACCGCCCGAATCAATTCGAACCCACGAGCTAGCTGGAGGCACCTCGCCGGAGGTTCCGACCGGTCTTTCGTGCACTGCGTGAGGCGGAACGAACGGCCGACTTCGCCTGGCGCCCGGCGCGGGCAACCTTTCGCTTGACCTCGCGACCCTTGCTTTCCACGGCGCGGCGCATGGACTTTCCTTGTCGGCCGTGTTCGGCCGTCAGGGACCGTGCGGACGCCCATACCTTTGCAGAACCTTTGTGAGCGGACGGAGCCTTGCTTTTGACCGACTGAGCAGCGTCGGTGACCTCGTCCCCGATCTTCTGGACGGTCTTCATGACGCGGACGACGTCGTGGACCGCTCGGGCCGCATCATCCGCAATCTGGTCGATGACACTGGAGCCGCTACTCGAGCCGACGTACGACCCGCCGGTCAAGGAGGCTCCGCACGAGGGACACTCGTCGGCGTCGTTCGGCACCGTCTCGCTGCATTCGGGACAGTTCATCGGATTCCACACTCCTTCGCAATGGGCTCCAACTCAGGTCAAGGAATATAATGGCCGATGTCCGGCACCTAAGGTATCTGGTAGAACGTGATAGATTCGTTACGAAGAAGGCCGGTTTCTCGTGCGATGCACGGAAGAAAGCCAGTCTCATGCGCCGGAGCTGACCTGGATCCAGTGGACCCGGCTCGTTCCGTCCTTGCCGGATGCACTTTCTCGCCGCCCGTCGTGGAGGTTCACTCGGGAGTGACCGAGTGGGTGGACCGCCCGCGGAATTCCCTGTGCGCGTCCCAGAATGTCCCGGCCATGAGAGCATAGGCTACGAACAGCGGCGAGATCGCGACAACGATTGGAGCGATCGACGCGATCAACGCTCCCCAACTGGTGAAGAATTCAACAAGCAGCTGGACCGCTCGATCGCCGACGACGAGACCGGAGACGACCCCGACCCCGGCGGACCAGCCGAAGGAGCCCCACCCGAGGCCCTTCCCCAGTGACGACCCAAAAGGGGCCGCCATCTTCCGGAGTCCGAAGAAGAAGTTGCCGATCAGAAGAACCACCAGCCCGCCGACCGGCCAGGCGAGCCAGAACGGGGTGGGGCCGGTTCCAACTCCGCCCAACGCGAGGCTGAGGAGGGCGGTCGAGGCGGTGCCGGCCAGGAAGAGCCCGACGATCACCCAGGGAAACGGGCGCCGAGGTGGAGGGGCCTTCGGTCGATCGATCATGACCGCCGCGACCACCATGCCTACGGTCGCCCCGATCATGGCAAGGGCCCAGGGGAGGAAGCGCTTCTGGCGGACCCGTTTGGAGTGCCGGCCCACCCACATTCCGATCGAGAGCGTCGCGTTGGCGAACAGCTGAACCAGTCGCCAAGGGACCGTCCGTCGGCGCTTTGGCTTGGGAAAGAAGGCCCTCCACTCGCGCAACCCCAAGAACATGAAGTAGAATCCCAGGAGGGTCGTAGCGAGGGTGGTATAGTATTCGAACCACCCCTGGCCGAGGCTTCCCCGCTGAAGGAACTGATACGCCTCCGTAGCACCTTCGACGGCGAACCCTAGGATGACGACCGAGAGTGCGTGCGCCGCGGAGACCGGGGAGGGCAGCACGATGCGTGCCCAGGGTCGGCGAGCATCCGTTCGTGCGCGGACGGAGGCGCTCGTGATCGTGAACCGCCGCTCCGAAGGCCTCCCGTACATATCAAGCGGGCCCCCACGAACTTCGACATGCTCGCGTGCATTCTCCCTCTCGTGAGCGCGGGCGGCGACATACCGATCCTACCGAGCCTGCGGTTAGTGGAGGGTCCTCTGCATACGACGGCCGGAAAGCACCGACCGCAGAGGAGGATTGGAGGATGGCCATGAGCACCCATCGAAACCCTACGGGCCGCCGTCGGTGCGACGCCGCCAGTTCATTTCCCGCCCAGCTTGGCGGATATCTCCTTGCCGTCGCTTCCGCCCGTGAGAATGGTTCGCTGGTAGACGAACGTGGTCGCCGCATCGGCGATCTTTGGGGCGACGTCCTTTGCCAGGTTCCGTGCGATGGCGATCTGAGCCGCACGGGCCTTGTTCCCCTCTTCCGCCGCGCCCGCTTCGGCTTGGAGGAGGCCGGCTTCGAGCAGGTCGACGCCAACCTTTGTCACGAGTCGGACCAGCTTCTCCGTTCCTGCCTTGCCGGAGGTCGGGCGACCACAGTAGGGACAGGCGACCCAGTTGGGCTCGAGAGAACTCGTGCAACCTTCACAGTTGGACTTCATGGACGTACGACCCGCTACGAAAGGATAAGCCACCCTATCCTG
>JBAUTP010000302.1:0-1748 GCA_049582265.1 Thermoplasmata archaeon | reverse complement strand
GCTCCAACGGCCGCATTGATGGCGCTGGTGGAGTCCATCGCACCGCTGGGGTCTGCATTGTAGGGAGGCGCCGTGACATCGATCCACGGGGACGGACCGCTCATCATAACGTTCCCTTTGGTGTCAATCACCATCCGTGCGGTGTGGTTAGTTGTAATCGATAACTGGTTGTCGGTAATTGTTCCGATAATCCCCTGGGGAAGCATCGACACCAACCCGCTGTCTGCCTCAAATTGTGTTGTGACCGGACCGGCGGCAGCCACTGTAATGTCGGCCAACGAATTCGAGGCGGACGTGTTGGTGACGCGCAACTCCGTGGGAGCGCCAGACTGGCCATTTACCACATCCAAGGCGTGGGTCGGTGAGGCTGTGCCGATGCCAATATATGCGATAGCCAGCGACGACTGGAAGATGTTCGAAACCTCGACGTTACAAAGAGGCATGGTACCGGTGAAGAAAGGCAAATAGCCGGCTGTGCCGCCGACCTGGCTGGTAATGCTTCCGCACGCCTCACTTAGCGGTGACCGATGGCCGCTACTGCCGGAACTGTTCGACAGCGCAATTAGCCGGAAGCGGTGGTCTCCGCCACGGTTGTAGACCACACGGTATCGGCTCCCCCCGGCGAAAAAGCCATTGCCTGGGTCGATCCCAAACGAACGTATTGGTGCTGGCGACGGGCCAGGCTCGCCCGGTTTCGCCCCCGGCCCGAAAGGCGATGCGAGCCCAGGCGCGGACAGCGCGCTAACTAGGCCAAATAAGCACACCGCGCACGCCAGCACGCTCGGGCGCCAAGATCTCTCCGGGACCGCCTTACTAGAAGTGTTCATCTTCGACTCGTGGTCCAGATCATACCTCTGATGGCCCCGCAATGCAACTGGCACGCCCGCGCGATCATCTTACCAATCAGATCGGGACAACACGGCTGAAGGGAGTCCGAGAACTGTGGCGCCGGTAATTTTATGGCGGCGGAGCCAGTGGGAAATTTGGGACGAATTCGTAAGTACCCCCTTGACAAACGGACTAGCGAGGTGTAATATCAAAAATTGTCCCCTAGGCCGAAAGGCTCAATGGGGCGGCTGGCCGCCGATCCGACTCAGGTGATACGAATCAGAGGTCCAGTCTTAAACCTCGCCTTCGGGGGCTCCGCGTGACAGCGGAGTAAAAAGCTCTTTGACAACTGAGTTGAGCATGCCACGTCAATGCGTACATCTTGGCTAACCTGAGGGCTTTCAAGCCTTTGGGGATGCTAGGGATGGCGCAAGCTGAGCGACGCGCTTGGTCCGCAACGGCTATGGACTGGGCGTGAACTCACAAGATCCGCGCGTGGGGCTTCGGTGCCCTGCGCGTGAGCCGATTTCAAACGAGAGTTTGATCCTGGCTCAGAATCAACGCTGGCGGCGTGCCTAACACATGCAAGTCGAACGAGAAAATCCGGCTGTAGCAATACAGTCGGGTGAGTAAAGTGGCGTACGGGTGAGTAACACGTAGCTAACCTACCCTCGAGCGGGGAATAACCTGGGGAAACTCGGGCTAATGCCGCATAACATCCGGGTTGCACAAGTAGTCCGGAGCAAAGGTCCGCAAGGGCCGCTTGAGGAGGGGGCTGCGGCCGATTAGCTAGTTGGTGAGGTAATGGCCCACCAAGGCTGTGATCGGTAGCCGGCCTGAGAGGGCGCACGGCCACACTGGCACTGAAACACGGGCCAGACTCCTACGGGAGGCAGCAGTGGGGAATTTTGCACAATGCC
>JBAUTP010000301.1:0-5432 GCA_049582265.1 Thermoplasmata archaeon | reverse complement strand
CCCCAGGAGACCGAGCGAGGCGAACGCCAGTACCGCCCCCGCACCCGTGACCACCCACAAGAAGAAGCCTGCGGCAAACACGGAGCATGACGTGGCGAATGCCACCATGTAGAGTGCGACGGGACGGTAGAGCTGCTTGCTCCGGTACATGTATTGCATGAGACCGACAAAGGTCCCTACGATGAGAGCCGCTTCGGCGTAGACGGAGACGTTCGACCAACCCGTTAGCGGAATGGCCAATGGGCTCAGCAGCAGGATGGCTCCCGGCAGGAGCAGCATATAGCGAAAGGCGCTCTCCAATCGTCGCCACAGGAGTGCCACGGAAAGGAAGATCAGCGCGACAACGGGGAGCAGAAACGCGGGCGAGTCAACCGCGGACGTGACAAATCCGACAATTCCGCCGCGGACACCGGCTCCCGGCGAGACGACGAGTGCGTAATCCGCACCCATCATGACACTCACCAAGACGAGCAACGAAACGGCAAGGGCGCTCGGAAAGTGCACGCCGGTGAATAATCGCGCGAGAGACCCGCGAGCCGTGGTTCCCATTCCTAGACGCTCGGACCATACGATGAGCGTCGTCAGCGCGGCCCCGCTGGACCCGCCGGCGACGAATCCGAGTGCGATGGAGGTGGTGTTCCAGTTCCAAAGCGCAATCGCGAGCCCCACGTAGGCCGAGAATGCCGCGACCAAGGGTAGCAGGGTCCAGAGTCGATCGAAATGCTTGGCACGTGTCACCCACCGGCCCGTTACCACAGCCATTCCCGCCACGCCAATGGCAGAGAAGCAAGTCAGGGCCACTTCTGCCGGCGCCGTCATCGGGCCTGAGGAGTCTGACCCTTCAACAGGGCATCGATAGCGCGGGAGAACACGCTAGTAGTCTAGCCGGGGTGGAGTATATATGCGTATTTCCAGAGTTCGGCGTGGAACTGAGACGTGGCGCGGCATTCTCAGTTATTCGTCGTTCGATGGAAGTCGTAATGTACTTACATGGGTCCGTATTTTCTACCGACTCTCCGCCGAATGGGGATCCCGGTGGTAACCATGAAGGCGTTGTCGCTCGCGCTCTGGATCGCCCCCTGGATCGCCCCCTGGGCGATGGGCCATCCTCGGCAACGCTCGAACGTGTGAGCACGAAGTCTGTATGGAGTCCACTCCCCCGGCGGAACGCCCGAGTTTCCGACCCGGGAGGAACTGCCGTTGGACGAGGTTCCACCTCACGGTGATCGGTGCTCTCCTCGCCGTAGCGGTCATGTTGGGGTCGGCCGGATTCCCGAGCACCACCGGAGAGCCGGGCGGCCCTGCGCCCATGAAGGCGATGTCGTCCGAGGAGATGCTCGCCAACAATTCGAGTGGGCCTCCGACTCCTCCACCCATCTCCCATGTCGTTGTGGTCATGATGGAAAACGAGCCCGAATCGACGGTCATGGCCTACGGCCCATACGAGAATTACCTCTCGCAACGCTATGCCTTCGCCTCGGACTTCTATTCCGTCCATCACGCCTCGATCGTGGACTATCTGGCGGCCACCTCCGGCTACGCGACCCCGACGCCTCCGGAGTTCACCGGAACGAATCTGCCGGACCTGTTGGAAGCTCGCAATCTCTCCTGGCTTGGCGCCACCGAAAGCATGCCGGCGCCCTGCGACACGGACACGAACTGGAACGACGGATACGAAACCTACCACAATCCCTTCCTCCGCTACGCGGATGTCATCGACAATTCGACCTATTGTGACTCGCATGTGGAGAACCTCACGTCCTGGTCCAATGACGTGGCGAACGGTTCCATGCCCACCTACACGTTCGTCACACCGAACATTTGGGACGACGGACACAACTACTCCGCCACCTGCGTTCCGGGCGTGACCAACGTCACGCAAGAGGAGATCGAATGCGCCGACCAATGGCTTCGAGGTTGGTTGAGTCCGCTCATCAACGACACTTCCGTCTTCACGAATTCCGTGTTCATGATCACCTACGATGAATCCAACAACAGCGACGTCTCGGGATTCAACGGGACCGACGGCGGGCACGTCTATTCCGTGCTCGTAAGCCCGTATGCACGGATGGGGTACAATTCGACCCATCCCTACAACACCTGGGACTTTCTCACGACGACCGAGTGGCTCCTCGGTCTCGGTCATACGGGTCAGAACGACAGTTGGGCATCGAACCCTCCCATGTATGACCTCTTCGCGCCCGAATTCCGGATCTCCGGCACGGTGACGGCTTCCACTGGTGCGCCCGTAGGCTCGGCACGGGTCAGTCTGGCGGGAAACGACCTGGCCGCGTCGACCGAAACCAATCTTTCCGGCGCGTTCAACCTGACCGAGGTCAATGGAACATTCAATCTGACCGTTTCTGCTCATGGGTTTCCCTTGACCACCATTCCCGTCAACCTGAGCGGCCAACCCGTGCTCAATCTCACGATCTCGCTGGTCTCTCCTCCGCCGGCCCAGTTCCAGGTTTCCGGATCGGTCCTGAACTCCACAGGGGGGCCCATCGCCGGCACGTCCATCACGGCGTCCGAGGACCAGTCGACGGTCGACCAAGTCACAACGACCGTATCGGGCGCGTTCTTCCTGAACCTGACCAATGGGACCTACGAGCTCTTCGCCAGCGCCCACGGGTACCAGAACGCCACTCAAAATGTCTCGGTTAACGGGATGCCCACAGCAGGGATCGATTTCACCCTCGCCTCATTGAGCGCTCCGGCCCCGGTCAAATTGGTCGGGGAGGTCAAGAACAGCTCCTCCGGTGCACCGATCCCCAGCGCCACCGTGTACGTCAATGGGACGGCCATGGGCGGTGGGCGGTTCCTCACGGTGGTCTTGACGAACGCCACGGGCGGGTTTGCCGTTCCGATCTCGAACGGCACGTACGTGGTCACGGCCCAGGCCCGCGGGTTTGCCCCACTCACCATCCATGTGACGATATCGGGACCCAACGAGCCACCCTCGTTGCTGAGTTTGTCCCCGATGTCCAATTCCGCGCCCCCTCCTCCGGCGCCGGTCCATAACGGTACGCATGGGATTTTGTCGACGGACGAACTCATCGCCATCGCGGCCATCTCCGCGCTCGCGGTCTTGGCTGCGGGACTCTTGCTCCTTCGAAGGCGACGGAAGGGTTCCTCGAAGGCAGCGCGGGAGTAACGTCGAACTCGCGTTCCAGTGCCCTCCTTCCGGCCCCAGCGGAACTCACTCGTAACAGGGTGCAGGATTCGTGGCGCTCGAGCGCCCCGCGAGTCAACGGGAGGAAACGAGTCGGGGTCCGGTGGAACTAATCGTGATCCTGGTCCGGGTCCCCGATCAGCGGACTGCCTTGATACTTGAGAAGCTCAAGAATCTGAACGTCCGCTGCCACGACGTTGGCCGGAAGCGGTACAAAGGAGTAGGTGGCGGAGTAATTCTGAGCGAAATACACGTCCCAGTAGAAGTACGTCGCAAGCCATCCTGCCGAATTCTTCGCGAGCTGCGATCCGTAGGCGACACCGAGGTCTTCGTAGAGGATAACGTACGAGAAGGCGGCGATGGGGTACGAGGTGCCCCCCGGGGCATCGACCAAAGTGAAGTCCGCCCAGCTCGCGTTTCCCCGAGGCATTCCGCCGGCGAGCGCTTGGGCCGCGGCCGCCACATTCGATGACGAAGCAGACAGGAACGCTCCTGCCGGGTTCGACAGATTAGCACAGGTAGTGCCGGTTGGGGAAGCCTGTGGAAGGGCTAGGTAGCCGATCGACCCGGCTTCCTCCATGACGTCCGACGTCATGGCCTCTGTATCATTGGCGGAAGGTCCCACGGGCCAAGCTACCGTCGCGCCCACACCGACCGAGTCACGCCAGGAGGAGCTGGCCTGAGCGAAGTAGGTCGTCGTAGCCAGAGTGGCTCCGCTCGAGCCGGATTCGTGGATGGGGATGATGCTCAGGTCCGGTAAGCTCACCCCCGGGTTGAGAGTCGTTATCGTCGATGAATTCCAGTTCGTTATCGAGCCTTGATAGATGCCGGCGAGGACTGCCCCCGTTAGGTCGAGGCCGGTGGGGACCCCGGGAATGTGATAAATGATTGCCACCGCGCTCAGCGCCACGGGCAGAGTGACGAAGGGGTCGGGAAGTCCGGCGGAAGCCGACGCGTTGAGTGGAGCGTCGGTCACGGCAAAGTAAACCGTTCGTGAACCCAGTTGGCTCACGCCCGCCGAGGCACCGGGGGTCAGGTAGCTCACATTGAAACAGCCGCTATAGTGACGAAAACCGGACGACCATGCGGAGAGGATCGAAGCCGGCAACGCGGTGCCTGAGCCGGTCAGATTGAGCTCTCCCGAACAGGCGTACGAGCTGGACGCCGGCTTGGCGAACCATCCCGTGCCCCATCCGTAGCCGAGGGTAGCGAGGACAATGATGCCGACGATTAGGGCGACCTTCCAGGGGGAGGCGTGGCCTCCGGAGGGTATCTCGAACGGGATCTCGCCGGGAGCCGTCGGGCTTCCTAGGGCGGACGTAGACGCAGGGGTGTCCTCAGGTGAGATCATCCAACAAAACGGGCGCCGACGACCCCTCCGTCACGCCGGAAAAATATGTCGGGGCGTGCGTATAAAGTCGTCTTCTCATGTCTATGACATATCGGCGGGGAGGAACCCTCGGTTCGCTGGGAGAACACGCCCAAATCGAGCCTCCCGATTCCCTACTCTCCCAAACGGACGCTTATTACCTCGTAATCGCCTGAATAAAGGACGTGGTAACGTCCGCCGGCACTTCCCGCGGGTCAACCCTACCCCGTCGGCCCCCGACCTCTTGGTATGCCCTGGCCATCGTAGCCAGCTTGGGCGTGGCTTTCGTCGTCCTTCCGGGAGCGACTTGGGCGTGGAACGCGGGTCGAGTGGAGACCGCCGGTCTTGGCGTGAACTCCGTCCAAGGCCAGAACTACACCCCGGGGTGGACGAACGTCACTCAGTTCATCGACACCGACGACCTCGAGCCGTCAGCGACGCAGCAGGCCGGTATCACCTACGATCCGCCGTTACAATCCGCCGTGATCTTTGGGGGGATGGACTCCGATGGCACGTTCCTTAACGAGACGTGGCTCTACATCTCTGGCGAGAACGAATGGCTGGGCGTCGGGATGCATGCCGGCAACGGCAACGCGTCGGGACCACCTCCGTTGGTCCACCCGGGAATGGCTTTCGACACGGCCGACGGGTATCTCGTGATGTATGGCGGCGAGCTCGCGAACGGGAGCCCGTACGGTGGAATGTGGGCCTTTGGCGGGAATGCCTGGGCGAACCTCTCCTGGACGAACCTGACACCGGATCTTTCGAGCTCTCCGGGGCCCGTGAGCTCCCCGAGCATGACCTATGATACGGCCGACGGAGCCGTTTTCCTCTACACCGGAGCGGCCCACGGTTCCACGTGGGAGTACCGCGACAAGAACTGGCATGAAC
>JBAUTP010000300.1:0-3175 GCA_049582265.1 Thermoplasmata archaeon | reverse complement strand
GCCCATAGAAGCCCTATATTCGGAAGCGAGCGAATCGCTCTTACGGAGTGGCCCCACTGTTCGGCAAAGGGCTGCGCTAGAAGTACATGAACGGATGTAAATCCGAAAGCGCGAGGATTTGGAATGTAATGTTCTCGGATCCATCCCGCCAGGAAGGCTCGACGGCGAATCGCTTGAAATGTGGACCTCGGCACCCTGGCTAGCCGTATGAGGTTGCGTTCCGAAGCCATGACGTCAGCTAGCAGAACACGGATCACACGGGCCTCGGCCACTGTCAACGACCGCATTCGTTGGCCACCATGACTTGACCGGCTCAAATGTATGCCTAACAACTCGCGGGAAAGTTGAGCATTTGTTAATCTACCAACACCGTCTTGCTTGTTAGGTGATATGAAGTCTGGCCGTGCCGAGGTGGAATCCTCAGAGATGTACCCGGGTCTACGACCCAGACTCCAGAAGGCGCGGCCGTACCGGGGATGCACGGGGATTTTCGCGCTTCTGTTGATAGGGCCCCTGATCCTTGGGCCCTCTTTCAATCAGGCTGTCAGCCCTAGTCTCGCTGCCCGGTTCTCACCCCCAGGGACCGGTGACATCTCACTACCTCTCGACGGTTCACTTCCAAAAGTGCCCACTTCCACAGATAATGGATCGGGTCCCTGCGGAGTCCTCGCTACGGTCTATGATTTGAACAATTCGACGGCACGATCGCACTTCCTGTACTATGTCAATGCGACGGAATTCTTTGCTCAGATTTGCAAAACCGCCGCGTTTGTCAATCTCTATACGATTTTTGGCGATAGGAATTTCACTTCTGGGGCCGGAATCTGGTACAGTAGGTACGTGGTTCTCTCTTTCGATTATTTCTGGGCCGGGCCGTGCGTAAATGCTTCTTTAGTCAATTCCACGACCGGGCCATTGGGCTCTGCGTGCTCCTTTCAGGATTTTTGGCTCGGGAACCTAACGACGAGTGACATAGCCGGACCCGATCTCTTGGAAGGCCCGGAATCCTCCAGCGGACCTCCTGTAGTTGCCTACAGCTCGTCTCCGAGTAGCTGGCCGCTTTGGGCAATCCCCCTCATTGTTGTAGCAGCGATTGGCGCCGTTTCGATTTTCATGTTGACCTGGCGTGTCCGGCAGCGGAAAGAAGATACGGAGCAGATAGAGGAATTGAACCCTCCTGCCTCTGACGGGAAGTCCTCGACGATGGAAGAGAAAGGATCGACCCCGGAGACCGCATCCTCAGGCGAGGAGACCGACGGCTCGGAGAACAGGGATACCCTCGACGACATCTTCTAACTCGCACGAAGCGCCGTTCGCCAACTTCCCCGGTGCATCGCCGAGAGACCCCAACCTCCCAAGAGCTTGCCGGATTCTTGCACAGTGAGGGCTTGGTGTCTACGCGCCTTCCGGGTTCCTCCGGGCCGGTTCGGCCAGCGAGGCAGCGAGGAGTTTCCTGGATACGTGCCCCGGCTCCGTGAAGTGAGACCCAGCGGTCCACGTCTCACAATGGGAGTATCAGACCCACGGTCGCGATCCCATGTTGGCCGACACCCCGATGACGACCTCCACCTCGTGAGGGGGATGCTCTCCCTTGGGACGCATCGACAGTAGGCACGAGAGTCGCCTCAGTGCCGACTGGAAGGCTTCTCTCCGAGATCAGCGCGTGGCGGGAGCGCTGAAACGGTCACTCGACCCGCTGCAAGATCAACCTCCCAGATGAGCGAGCCGTCCGGTTTCGCTCCGAGGATCCTGGCCACTCCATCTGGCAGCGTGACACGCAAAGAATCCGATCCCTCACGCACTTTCCGTATCGCCGATCGGAATTCGCCCGGCACGGCCCCGCTCGAAAGATGGACGGGGCAACTCATACAAAGAGGTAGCCTACGAATTGCCGCCCAGGTAGCCGACACGCTCAAATACCTGGTTGAGAGTAGGCAATTGGTAGACTACTGGCGTGGTGGAGGGGCGACGGTTTTGGCGGGGCAGATTCAACCAGACCTAGGAGCCCAAGCAGATGCACGACGGCTCGACAAGGGTCGAGTCATTGCCGCCCGGGCCGGTGCGGTCGAACAGGTCCGGCCAGACTTGTATGTCGTCAATTCGCAGAGCGGATCGGGGTCCTACAAGGTTCGCTTAGCCCCAGGCCGCATCGAGTGCGACTGCCGTGACTTCGGGAGACGCGGACTGCCGTGCAAGCACGCGGCGGCGGTTCGCCTCTATATCGAAGGCGCGGGGCAAGTCGTTCCAAGTTCCGTTCCTGCCAAGAAGTTGAGGGTAAGCTATCCCCAGCTTTGGCCCGCTTATGATCGCGCCCAGATGGAGGAGGTGCGTCTCTTTGACCTGCTGCTCGGGGATCTTCTGGCTGGGGTTCCCGAGAAGGACCAACCGAAGGGGCGGCCACGAGTTCCCCTCCGTGAAGGTCTCTTCTGCGCGGTTCAGAAGGTCTACAGCCAACTCTCTTGCCGACGGTCGCACAGTCTCCAAGGGTTTGCCGCCTCGAGAGGGCAGATCGAAAGAGTCCATGGATTCGTGATCTCATCGCGCGCGCTGAACCGGGAGGACGCTACACCGATTCTACACGATCTGATCACGCGGTCCGCACTCCCGCTCGCCGGCATCGAGCAAGGGTTCGCCCCGGATTCGACTGGGATGCAAGCGACTTCTTTCGGCGCATGGCGCGAGGAGAAGCACGGGGAGCGCCGGGAACATGTCTGGCTCAAAGCGCACGCCCTTGCCGGAGTGAAGACCCACATAATCGCCCGCGTCAGCATCACGGGGGAGTACGGGGGAGACAACCCGGAGTTCGAGCCGCTGCTTCGGGCCGCCAAGGAGGGCGGCATCTCGCCCAAGGAAGTGTATGCCGACATGGCGTACTCCGCCCGACGAAACTATTCAGTTGCCAAAGAACTCGGATTCAACCTTTACGTTCCTTTCAGGCGCGACGTGAAGGGGCGGGCTTCTGGGAGATCCGGTAAGGGCCTTGGTGTCGACAGGGGACACTCCCTCCTGTGGAAGAAGGCCTACCTCTTCTTTCAGATGCACCGAGAGGAGTTCGAAGCAAAGTATCATCAGCGGTCGAACGTAGAGTCCGTCTTCTCCGCTCTGAAGCGTAAGTTTGGAGAGACGATCCGCTCGAAGAATCAAACCGCTCAGCTCAACGAAATCTTAGCGAAGG
>JBAUTP010000299.1:0-6793 GCA_049582265.1 Thermoplasmata archaeon | reverse complement strand
TACTCGCCCTGACCCGAGTGCCGCTTTCCCTCGGGCGCGCTCCGTTCTGGTGGTACTTGGCCGGTCTTGGCGGCGTAGCGATCGTCGGGTCCCTCTTGACCGCTCACGTACCCGATGACACGCGCCTCGTAGCGGTCGAGGGCGACTTTGTGGGCGACGAACTCGTCGTGGTACGCCGGGATGATTGGGAAGCCTGGCAAGTGGCGAAGGGGATCCTGCCGGACTGGTTCGAAGGACAGGACCGACCTCCCGAGGCTACCGTCGCTCAGCTCGAGGAGATACGTACGGAGTTCGCTCCCCACCCCGTGACGGTGCCGGCGGCCCCCGCGCCTCCGGTCGTTGCGAACCCGTCTGCTTCCGCGGCGAGCCTTCCCGCACCCGCTCCCCCACCACCGTTCGCGGCGCCCGCCGTGGTCGGTCCGCCCATTGTCAGTCCCGAACCCGCCTTCACGAGCCCGGCTCCTGTCACTCGGTTCACCCACCCGCCCTCGGATCTGGAGAGTTCCTCCCGCGGAGCGCCGTTCCTCCCTCGGGAAGGTTCGATCCGGGAAACGCATTGGATACCGGTGCGGTGCGTAGGGTGCGACCGCAGCGAGGTGCCCATCGATCGAGCCTTTGAATGCCAAAGCTGTGGTCGCCCTCTGTGCCCGGATTGTGCTTCGCTGGCCCGTAGCGCTGGACTACCCGCTCGGTGTCCTGTGTGCCGCAGCTTCGACGAGCTTCAGACGAAGTCGGTAAGTTCGCGCGGGTCAACGAAAGGAATGACCCTACCCGGAGAGGTACGGTTACGGGCGAGCTAGGAGCCTGCAGGTCCGTCTCCGCCTGAGGATGCTAGGTTGGTCCTGGAGGATCTCAAGACCAAGTCCACCTCGAGGTTCTCTTCCCGGGGGGAGCAGGACGGAAATCATCGACGGGACCGCGTCGCGTGCGAAGTAGGTGAGCCTCTCATCGAGGCTGGGTCGACCTTCGTCATTCGTCGAACCCCGTGACGGGGGGCTCGACGTTCGCTTGCCACAGGAGTGCGTTCATCTCGCCCCGGTGCTGGAGCTCCTCCTCCGCCATGTGGATCAGGAGGACGCGAAGGGAGATCCGTTCCTTCCCACTGGGCCGGACGCGGAAACGCCGGGTAAGATCTCCCGGGCGGAGCTTCGATAGGGTGGCGCGAAGGAATCGATCGATCTTCTGTTCCTCGCGCACCGCTTGGGCTCGGGTCAGTCGAACACCCAGAGGGTATTCGGTCCAGTTGGTGTCTCGGTCGTAGACGGTGTAAAACCAAAAGCGATACGCATCGAGCACGTGGAGGTAGATGTCGACGAGCGAAGGATAGGAGGCACCTCGCGCCTTGTATCGTTCCTTGAGTGGAAGGCGCCAGATGATGGCCAGGTATTTCTTGCGGACCTGCGAGTTGTACTGATACAGCGCGCGAATCGTATCCAGTTCGGATCGCATGGATCGCCAAAGGCCCAGCTCTTATTTCGATTGGACCCTCGGGTGCCGCGACGGGCGAGCGCCGCTCAACAGCACGAAGGGGTGTTCTATCGCTCGGGAATCTCGCGTCACGTCGCCAGCAGGCGGGCGAAGTCCTGGTGCGAGGCCCATTCCCGGAAGCGTTGCCAGCCGACGCCCGGATACTCCCTCCGGAGACCTTCGATGTCAGCGGTATAGCCACCCCTTTCGAACCATTCATACATCTTTGCCAGATCGGCGTTCTGCGCCCGGAGGATTTCGGCGGGGATCTGCTGATACTCGATCTTCCGTCCGCTCAATTCGGTAATCGTGCGGGCGACATCGGTCTCATTAAGCTCATCCGACGCCACGTTGATCCGCTTGCCCTTGAAATGGGTGGGGTTTTCGAGGATATGCGTCACGAACGTGGCGAGGTCATCGAGAGCCACCATCTGGACGGGCCGTTCGGGCGATACGCCGGCCGCGAGCTTACCTTGCCGGAGGGAGGGGAGCTGGAACGAGGCGCGGAAGTTCTCCATGAACGAGGTTGGAGCACTGATGGCGTAGGCCATGCCGGAGTTCCCGAGATGCTGCTCAACGGCGTACTTGCTCTCAAAATGGGGAATCCCGGTGTGATGATTCGCATCGCTAACCGAGGAGTAGACCAGCCAGGGCACGCCGGCAGCCTTCGCCGCATCAACGGCCCGGATCCCTTGCCGTTTCTCGGTCTCGGGACCCCCTTCAAAGGAGGTGCCCATCAAGAACATTCCATCGACCTCGCGGGCCGATCGCTCGATGACGGCGGGGTCATCGAAGCCCCCCTCCACGATCTCGACCCCCCGCGAACGAAGTTCCTTGAACGCGGGATCGTCGGACTTCCGGGCGAGGCCTCGCACACGATGGCCACGGCTCAGAAGATGGCGGGCGACGTGGCCCCCTTGCTGGCCGCGAACCCCGGTCACAAGGATACGCAAGGATTTCGCAGCCGGGCGGGGGATCGGACCGACGGATTCGTTCATAGACCCTCGACCGAGTCCAACCCCCCGAGACTTGTCTACCTTCGCTAACGACAGGGTAACTCACCAGACCTATCGCGCGACTCGGTGTGTCCGTTGGGTCCGGCGGAACGCGGCGTCCCGGGCCCCCGGGACGGTGCATACGGGAGCTCGGTGAGCCACCACCGGCCGGAGCGCTTAATTTGAAGAGAGGGATTTCGGAGGCCGTGACAGAGTCGCGCCGACGCCTCGCCGCCATCATGTTCACCGACCTGGTCGGTTACTCGGCCATGGCCCAGGCGGACGAAACGGCCGCTCTCGCGGTTCTGGAGCGGCACAATCGGCTCATCCGGCCCAACTTTGAGAAGTTCCGCGGTCGCGAGATCAAGACGGTTGGGGATGCGTTCCTCGTTGAATTCGAAAGCGCCCTCGACGCCGTGCGATCCGCTCTCGAGATCCAGCGATCCCTGGCCGAGTACAACACCTCCTCGACGGACAGCTGGAAGATTCGTGTTCGGATCGGGATCCACGTTGGGGATGTGGTGGAAGTCGATGGCGACGTCCTAGGGGACGCCGTGAACATTGCCTCGCGCATCCAATCGGTCGCGGATCCGGGAGGGATCTCCATCACGCAACAGGTCTACGATCAGGTGCAGAACAAGATCCCGACCCAATTCATGAAACTGCCGCCAGTCGCGCTGAAGAATATCCGACTCCCGATGAACGTCTACAAGGTGGCCTCACCCGCTGACTCGGGTCGGGCCGTCGGTCAGGTGACGGCCCGGTCGAACGACCGCCACCTCGCCGTCCTTCCCCTCACGAACATCAGCCCGGACCCGAACGATGGTTACTTTGCCGATGGCCTCACCGAAGAATTGATCTCCCAGCTGTCGCAAGTGCGCGACCTCAGCGTCATCGCTCGAACCTCGGTTGCACCGTACAAGCTGGCCCCCAAGTCGATCCCGGAGGTTGGCGCGGAGCTCGGCGTCGACACGGTCCTAGAGGGTAGCGTTCGCAAGGCGGGAAAACGCATTCGGATCACGCTTCAGCTCATCGATGTGGGCACCCAGCGTCATATCTGGGCGAGTAATTACGACCGGGACATCGACGACGTGTTTGCGGTTCAGACCGACATCGCCGAGAGGACGGCGCAGGCCTTGCGGTTGGAGCTGTCGAGGTCGGATCAACGTGGCGCCGCGCGCATTCCGACGGCCAATCCCGCCGCCTACGATCAGTACCTCCGAGGGTTGGTCGCGGGGAGCGACCCGATGGGGAAGGGCTACGCCGAGGCGGTGCGCTCGTTCGACGAAGCGGTGCAGTGCTTCCGGACGGCGACCGAACTCGACCCGGGGTTCTCGGAGGCGTACGCTGCGTGGGCGAACCTTCTGGTCACCGTGGCGGGGGAGACCGTCGCGATGCGCGACGTCATGCCGCAGGCACGAGAACTGGCCGCGCGCGCGCTGGCGCTCGACCCAGAATCATCGGACGCGCATTCTGCGCTCGCGAACACGATCTTTCAATTCGACCAGGACTGGGAACGCGCCGAGGCCGAGTTCAACCGGGCCATCTCGCTCAACCCGAGTAACGTCACCGCGCATCGCTTCCTTGCGCTTCTCCTGATGGCGCTCGAGCGGTTCGACGAGGCCAAGGAGATCAGCCGCCGCACGATCCGCCTCGACCCCGGAGGCGCACACGGAAGCACGCTCGCCTGGATCGAGCTCGAGTCGGGGAATTTCGACACCGCCATCGAGCGGGCGGAACACGAGGTTCGAGACAATCCGTCCTACCTCGGCCCGCATACCTACCTCGGGATGTGCTACCTCAAGGTCGGCCGCCGCGACGATGCTCTCCATCAGGCTGACACTCCTCTGGGTGGGGCGGACGACTCGCACCGGTTCGATTTCGCACTGCTCAACGCGATGCTGGGGCGGCCCACGCTCGCCCGGGAAGTGCTCAAGGAGGTCGAACAGGGTGAGGCGAAGTCGTACACCTCGGCGACCCATCTCGCGATGGTGTATGCGACGCTGGGGGAGAAATCGAAGGCCCTCGACCTACTCGAGAAGGACTTCCGCGAGGGGGATCGAGTGCTCTGGCTTTACTATCGTGGCTTGTTCTTCGATTCGATCCGAGATGACCCGCGGTTCACGGCCCTGCTTCGTCAGTACAAGCTACCCGTTCATTCTGCTGCCGGCGCGCGGTCGTCCCCGCACTGAACCCAAGGCAGGCGGCCCGAGCCGTACTTCACTTCGCCCTGCAGAGAATGAAGTCGAGAGCCCACGCAGGTCGTAGGGGCTAGACCGATTGGGTCCAGACCAACGACATGGAGTCCTCGGTCGGTAGCTCGCTACGCAGGAGGCCGAAGAGGACCATGTCCATGCACCTCCCTTTCCAGCAGACGGCCATACGTTCACGACCCTCTTCCCACAAACCCCAGCCGGTGAAGTACGCGAAGCGAAGCCGTGTTGCGGTCCAGCGCCTGCGAACTTATCCTCCGCAGACCGAGGCGTTCGAAGCCCTCTCGACAGAGAAAGTACGATGCTTCGGTGGCGTAGCCACGGTTCCACGACCCGGGGTCGATCCAGTACGAGAGGCTCTCGACTTTTCGGTAAGGCCAGATCAGGCCCCGCAACCCCACTCGTCCGATGACGGCTCCCCTCTCCCGATGAACGACCGAGAGTGAGAGGTGCTCCCCGGTTCTGAACTCTCTTCGGGTGCGCGTGACCATGACCCTCGGGTTGAGTATCTCCTCCCGTGCATGAAGAGGAGCGCCGACCGCCCGCGCGGTCCGCGGGTCAAGGAGACTGGCTCGCAGCTCGGGGACGTCGCGGAGCGTAGGAAGTCGGAGAGTGAGCCGCGGCGTCTCGATCGGGAGCCGGGTTTTCGCAAGATGGGATGTGATCGTCATTGAGGGTGGCTCACCGGTTCTCCCACCGCACCGTTCGAGTGGTCCACCGTTTGACGCTCATCAATTTCTCGTTTGGGGAGCCACTGGGTTGCGGCTTGGCGACGGCTGCGACCCCGACGGGTTCCGACCGGGGTTGATACGGGCGGCGCTGCGGGCTTCTCCAAGGGCGTCCGAACTACGCCTCCGACGCCGCCTTGCTAGCGATACCCGGGTTTTTTTTTCACCAGACTTGACCGGTCAGCGACGCAAAACCCTCGATGGCTTGGCTTTCCTTTTTGCGCGCCGGTGCATCCACGGCACGTAGGAGATCCCCACGAGAAGGCCGTCCTTCGTCTGCAGGCGAGCCACGGTCTGCCCCCACGGATCGGTGCGTGGGCCGTGTAGGAGGCCGTATCCCTTGGATTCAAGCTCCGAGGCCGCCACGGCCACGCTCGCCGGAGTGCGTACCTCGAACTCGATGAACAACCGAGGGATCGGGTGCCCCTTCGGCCATCTCTCCCTGCCGAAACACGTCTTTGCTGCCTCCGTAAGGGGCCAAACTCCGAAGTACCTGCTCCCGCTCAACTTCTTCGTGTGGAGGAAGTTGGTTCCTTCGGCCTGCTCCAATGGCAGACCCATCGCATCGACGTAGAGTGCTCGTCCGTCCGCTAAACTGCCGCTTATCACGCCAACGGCTCCGATGAAAAGTGGTCTCACGATAGCTCTCGCCGGAACTTGAAACGGACCGGCTATATGACGCCCCAACCTGGTCCCGCCGACGGAATACGGCTCCAACACTAGAATCTTCACTCCTGGAGTCTGCCGGACGACCGGCAGCGCATGCCCTGAGACGCCATCCGGCTGGAAGCCGCACCGTGCGAGCGGGCCAACAGGGATCCGGGACGCAGGCAAGAAGGCGGGTCGCACCTGGGATCAGAGGATCTCGCCAATGCTCAGAGTTTCCCAGCGTCCCTTGGGGTCACCATTCATTGGAACCCTTGACGCAGATTGATCCCGTACTCGACGAACGCCTTCAGGCAGCAAGCCATCTGCATCCACCCACCGCAGTTGTCATACGAACCCGCGAGGCCGGCCGGTGTTTCTCTCCAACCGGACTCGGAAATGCTAACCAACGTATCGGTGGGGCCGAGCGACTCAAATTTCATTCGGACCTGGGTCGTGTATCCGCCCTCGGACGCCCCCCATTCGAGTTCAATCAAGCGGTCCGTTAGGACCTTGGTCACCTGGACCGGGAAGGTCAGGTTGCTCCCCCGGTACTTCTCGGGCGCGTCGGCGAAGCTCCACAGTACGGTCGTCCCTTCTCGCAACGGCGCACTCGCTCCACCCGTCGTGAAGTAGCGACTCAGTTTCACCGGGCTGCAGACGGCGTCGAACACCTCGGCGACGGGCTTCTGAATCTTCGCATGAATCTCGAACGTTAGGTCCACGGGGCCACCTCGAACAGAGC
>JBAUTP010000298.1:0-4046 GCA_049582265.1 Thermoplasmata archaeon | reverse complement strand
CTTGTGGGCCTCGACGATCCATTCGAGTCGGCCGAGCCCAGGCTGACGCATCGTGAGTCCGATGCGACTGTCGCGAGGTGAGATCTCGGAAAGCGAAAGCGAGACCACCCGGGAACGGACCCGATATCCTACCTTGAGGTCCTTCTTGGTCTCAACGCCCACGAGGCGCTGATTGTGCTCGTCAATGTTGACGCGGTCGTCCATGATCTGAGAGACGTGCAGAAGTCCGTCGAGCGGTCCGAATCGCACAAAGGCCCCGAACTTCCGGATCTCGACGACAGCTCCTTCGACGACCTCTTGCAATTCAGGGCGGAAAAGGAGCGCTTCGTACTCCACTTCCTGATAGACGCCACCGTCACCGTGAATGATATGCCCCTCCCCAATGGAGGTAACCTCGCGGATCATCACCGTGAGGTTCTGTCCATCCACGAGCTTCCCCTCGAATTGCTGCTGGGCCAGCTCCGTCAGGACCGTGTCGAGCTCAGGCCCGAGCTTCTCGGGTGCGATGCGCACCACGTCCCGACGATGATCCAAATAATACATCGCGCGGCCGCCACCGGGGCGTTCTATAAGATGATTGCGTCGATGGAGACTTTACCCGAGAACTGGTTTCTGCGCGAGGGCCATGGCGCGGAGCGTTGAGTTCCTGTGACGTCCTTTTGATCCTAGTCTTCAACCCGGCGGGCGCTTCCTACGGGACTGGAGGACCAACATCGTTGCGATTCCGACTACGACGAGGAGGGCCGCGTCAATCCCCACCCAGACACGAGGCGGAAACCCGCTCGTCGGCGAGCCTTGGAACGCGACCAGGTTGATGGCATTCGCGGGAGGGACACTAACGACCGTCGACCCCGGGGAGGGCGTCGGCGTTCGTTATAACGTCCAGGGTCTCCGAGCCCCGGGGATAGGCGGCCCGTATGGCTCGGAAACTCGTCGCCACCCTGATCAGCACGCTGGACGACGTCGTGCGGTTCTAAGCGGTCCATGCCGCGATCGCCGAGCTTCGCGATACCCAGGTTGAGGAGTACTTCGCCTCAACGATCGCCGAGGAGGATGCGATGCTGTTGGGACGGAAGACCTACGAAGAATGGCTTGCGTTTTGGCCGGACTCGGATATCGAGCCATTTGCCAGTCACATCAACCAGGTTCCAAAGTACGTGGTGTCCCGGACCCTGAATTCGGTCACCTGGCCCACCACGGGCAAGGCGCATCTGCTGAGGGGTGACTTCCGAGACGAGGTCCTTAGGTTGAAGGACCAGCCCGGCAAGACCATTGGTGTCCATGGCAGCCCTACGCTGGTCGGGTCGCTGATTCAGGCGAACGTGCTCGACCTGCTGCGACTCGCGGTGCACCCCCTCGTGGCGGGCAGCGGTGCGCAGCTGTTCGAGGAAGGTTTCCCGGCCGAACGGTTTCGATTGGTCGACTCGTTGACCGGCCAGAGCGGGATTGTGGTCCTTACCTACCAGCCGCTCGGACGGCTCAATCCGGCGGAAGCACGCGACATCGCCCGGAAGGCCGATTAGGGCCGTGCGGAGCGAACCGGCTCTGCCCAAGAACCGGTTTCCGTTCCCGCCGTTGAGTTTCTGAGCATGGTCCGGTACTCGGGCAAAGCCACCGATGCAACGCAGTTCATCAGTGTAGACACGTGCGGCCTCAGGATGACGCGCTGCTGGCTGAACTGCCCTTTGGTATTGCGTGAAGGGCGACACGCCTCGGTCCGCCGGGCCGGGACGTTTCGTGCAAACGGTGTTGTGTGCGGCCGGGACCCCATCTCGGGCTTCCGGGGGTCAAACGCACGCAGGCCTGCTCATCTCCGACGTGAGAGCCGACTCACTCGGAGATCCGTCCGCGGACGCCGGAAACCCTGACGTCGTGGTACGGCTCAAGTCGTGAGCCCCAGAGAGCGGTCCGTCGTCGAGATCGATGTTTGGGCGTCGGGTGAGAGGTCGAACATGGCTCGGATCGCGTCTATGTTCTCCGGCACGACGACGGACTCTTGGTGGATGGCTTGGAAAAAGTAGAGGTCGGGACCGTCGAGCCGAAGTCCTTCCTCCCACAGCACGTTCGGCATCATGTCCGGGGTCCCGTGGTCGCGGGCTACCTCCATGACCTGGGGTGTTCCCTCCACTCCCTCCCAAGACTGGAAGATTCGAAATCGGGGGATCCTTCGGAACGCGGAGAGAATCTGGCCCGCATCGCTCGGCGGCCGGGTCAGCTCCACGTGATTCACGTGGACGTGCATCAACGTGGTGGGAACCACCACCGCGGTCGTCGTGATGTCGAGGTCGGGAAAGATAGTCTGCACGTCAGCGCCATGATGGGAAGGCAAGTGGAACGTAGGAAGAATTCCGTTGATGGGTCCGCGATTCACTTCGGGCGGGTCTGCTGCACGACGGACGATCGTAGCCTCCCAACGGCGTACGCCGAACTCGCTCCGAAGCACCGCCGCCGCGCGGGAGAGTCCGGTGGTATTGCAGGAGACGACACGTACCCGCCGCTTGCCGCGAGCCGCCTCGAAGTTGGCGAGTGCGTTGAACGAAACGTCGGCGACATCGGGTTTCTCACCGCCTTGAAAAACGGCTCGTACCTTGGCTCCGTTGTAGAGCGTTTGATTGTTGCGCCCTACCTTATCAGGAGTACAGTCCACAATGACGTCGACATTCTGAAGGAGATCGTCGAGCGTCCCCGCGACCTTTACGCCGGCCGCATCGAAGGCGGCCCGGCGTCCGCCGCCGGCGATGAAGAGAGGGTGGCGGTGCTCGGCTGCTCGTACGGCCTCAAAGTTGGGTCGGGTCTTCGTGACCCCGACCAACGTCAAGTCGGATTGCCGGGCGACAGCGTCGGCGACTCGCTTTCCGATGGTTCCGTATCCGTTGACACCCACTCGTACGACCATTTCTCGACGTCACCTCCCGAGTCGGACCGACCTTTAAAGCAATACTGGCGCTTCAACGTCTGCGAAGGGAACTCTTTTTGGGAATCGGTCTCTCCAACCGAAGACCACCATGGATTTCGAGCTGACCGAGGAGGAGCGCGCGTTCCAGGAAGCGGTGCGGCGGTTCGGGGACAAGATTCTCCGACCCCATGAGCGGTCGATCGATACGAACGGACGGATCCCGCCCGTCGTGCTGACCGAGATGGCTCGCCTGGGCCTTCTGGCGATGCCGGTGCCGACCGAGTTCGGAGGGATGGGCGCTTCAGCCGTCCTCACGGAGCTCGCGGCCGAGGAAGTGGGTCGGGGGGACTTCTCGATGGCGACAGCCGTATTCTTCCTTCTCGAGGCGGGTTGGGGCTACATTCTCGCTCGTCACGGCAGCGATGCGGCTCGTACGGAAGTGCTTCCGCCGGTGTGTGAGGGGAAGGCGTTCCTCGGGATCGCCACGACGGAACCGACCGGGGGCAGCGATCTCGCCAACATGCGAACACGTTCGCAGCGGGAGGGGGATTCGTTCGTGATCCGGGGTGAGAAGGCGTTTCTCTCCGGCGTCGAGGAGGCCAAATCGATGGGCGGCGGCCACCTCACCTTGACGCGAACCGGGGAGGAAGGGTTCAATTTCCTCTATGTTCCCACCAGCTCGCCCGGCGCCTCGACCCAGAAGTTCGAGAATATGGGGCGTATGGGGATCTCGACGGGGGCGATCACCTACACGGATGTTCGGGTCCCCGAGCGGTATCTCATCGGAGAAGAAGGCAAGGGTTTCCGCTGTGCCATGGAGGGCTTCACGGTCGCACGATCCTTCGTGGCTGCGGCGTGCGTTGGCGCGGCCGAGCGTGCCCTCGAGGTGGGCACGCGGTACGTGAAGGAACGCATCGCGTTCGGTCGACCCCTCGCCCAGTTCGAGGGCATCCAGTTCGAGCTCGTCGACCTGTACACGCAGATCGAAGCGGTAAAGTGGCAATGTCGGCGCGCTGCGTGGCTGCTCGACCGATACACGCTGCGAGGAGACCATTCGCACCGGTCCGAAGTTGACCGGGCCGTGGCCGCGGTCAAGCTTACCGCTCCCCAGGTCGCTTTTGAAACCGTGAAGCGCGTCATGATGTGGTTC
>JBAUTP010000297.1:0-22858 GCA_049582265.1 Thermoplasmata archaeon | reverse complement strand
GACCTCTCCCGGGCGGCCATGGAGGAGGGCCAGCGGAAGCTCAACGAGTTCGGGTAGTAGACCCATAGTTACCTGCTGCACCGCGCCGGGCAAGGATTTATGGCGGGCTGACGTGCAATGCACCGTCAATGGGCGAGGCCATCACGCTGAGGGTCGCGGAAGCGTTCCAGCAGGACATCGGTCTCGGCACCGCGCGGCTCGATGTGGGGACCCGGCAGCGACTCAAGGTAGGCGTGGGCGACGTCGTCGAGATCCGGGGCCGCAAGGTCACCGCCGCTGTGGTGAACCGAGCACAGCAGGATGACGAGGGAAAGGGTCTCATCCGCGTCGAGGCCGTCGTTCGACGGAACGCCGGCGTCAGCATTGGGGACCGCGTTCTGATATCTCGCATCGACTGCCCCATCGCCGAATCGATCACGATCGCACCGATCTACTCCGGGTCTGCCAAGATGGACTTGGGACCGGGCCTCGAAGCCTTCGTCTCGAAGGCGCTCGCCCGCCGACCGTTCGTTCGCGGGGATGTTTTCGTGATCCCGGGAGTGTTCCTGATGGGAGGATCGCTCCCCTTCATGGTCGTCTCGACGAGCCCGAAGGGCACCGTTCAAGTCGGTCCGACTACGGACATCACGATCAAGGACGAAACCGTCACGGAGACCGAGGTCGCGGCACCACGCGTGGCCTATGAGGACATTGGCGGCCTCAAGGAGAAGTTGGGGCGCGTGCGCGAGATGATCGAGCTCCCGCTCAAGCATCCCGAGCTCTTCGACCGGCTCGCCATATCGCCTCCCAAGGGGGTGCTCCTGTACGGACCCCCCGGCACGGGAAAGACGCTGATCGCCAAGGCCGTCGCGAACGAAGCCGGCGCTCACTTCATCGGCATCCAAGGACCCGAGATCATTTCCAAATACTACGGAGAGAGCGAAAAGGAACTTCGGGAAAAGTTCGAGGAGGCCGAGAAGAATGCCCCCTCGGTGATCTTCATCGACGAGTTAGATTCGATCGCTCCACGCCGAGACGAAGTGGTCGGCGAAGTGGAGCGACGCGTGGTGGCCCAGCTTCTGACGCTCATGGACGGGCTCTCCGGACGCGGCAATGTAATCGTCATTGCCGCGACCAACCGGGAAGAGGCCATCGACCCCGCCCTCCGCCGGCCGGGTCGCTTCGACCGCGAGATCGAGATCGGCGTCCCTACGCAGGCGGGCCGACTTGAGATCCTTCAGATCCACACCCGTGGGATGCCGATCGAAGGGACGGAGCGCGACCGAGAAAAGGTCCTGCGCGACCTTGCCAACCTGAGTCACGGGTTCGTGGGGGCTGACTTGGCCGCGCTCGCCCGCGAGGCGGCGATGAGGGCACTCCGGCGGTTCCTTCCCGAGATCGATTTCGACAAGCCCATCCCCTTGAGCCTTCTCGAGCGAATGAAGGTCAGCGAGCGGGATTTCAAGGAGGCCCTGAAGCAGATCGAACCCTCCAGTCTCCGCGACGTCGCGATCGAGATCCCCTCCACCCGTTGGGACGAGGTCGGCGGGCTCGACAAAGTGAAGGAGTCGCTACGCGAATCGGTGGAACTTCCCTTCCGCAACCCTCAGGTCTACCGTCACATGGGCATCGACCCTCCTCGAGGGATCCTCCTGTTCGGACCGCCCGGTGTGGGGAAGACGCTCCTCGCCAAGGCGGCCGCGACGGAAAGCCAGGCGAACTTCATCTCGGTGAAGGGACCCGAGATCATGAGCAAATGGGTGGGCGAGAGCGAGAAAGCGATTCGCGTGATCTTCAAGAAGGCCCGTCAGGCCTCACCGGCGATCGTCTTCATCGATGAGATCGACTCTATCGCGCCGCGTCGCGGGCTCCAGACCTCGAGCGGGGTCACCGAACGCATCGTGAACCAGCTCCTGACGTCGATCGACGGATTGGAATCCCTCGAGCGCGTTCTCGTCCTCGCCGCTACCAACCGTCCTGACATTCTCGACGAAGCGCTCCTACGAACGGGGCGGTTCGACCGGCTCCTGTACGTAGAGCCCCCCACCTACGAGGGGCGCCTCGAGATCCTCAAGGTCCACACCCGTAACATGCCCCTTGAGGATGTCTCGCTTCCCGAGCTCGCGCAGCGCAGCGAAGGCTTCGTGGGCAGCGACCTCGCGGCCCTGTGTCGCGAGGCCGGGCTCGTCGCGATCCGTGAGAACATCAAGGCGACCAAGGTCACGATGGCGCACTTTGACGAGGCGATCAAATTGACCCACGCTTCGGTCGACCCGGATTCCCTCAAGTTCTACGAGGAGTTCGCCCGCTCCCTCAACCGTATCCGGGTGGGGAAGAAGCGGGAAGAGACCGTTCAGGCCATCTACCGATAGACGCGGGCCGCCCGCGAACCGCCCGCTCGGGCAAGCTATAAGTACGAGGGCCAAGTTCGCGGCCGAGTTCTCTCCGAGAACTGTACTAAGGAGTCGTGAGCTACGATGGGCAACGGGAAACCGAGGCCCGCCGTGTGGTTGCTCTTAGGAGTGCTGCTGATCCTCGGATTATCGGCCCTCCCGGGCGCCCTGGCGGCCTCGCCGAGCTATACCCTGGTCGGCTACGTCAAGGCAACCACTGGCGGCGTCCCCGCTGGTATCGTGGTGGACCTTGTCAACTCCGCCACCCATCAGACCTTCACGACGACGACGGCCTCCGGTGGTCAGTACACCTTCACGACGGCCGGCACCGGCGGTGCCCTTGCGCCCGGCTGGTGGGGATTGAACGTCCCTGCCCAGTCGGGGATCTCCGCATCGGGGTGTAACCCGTGTGCGGCTCTTCCCACGTCGCAGGGCCCTTCGTATCAGTACTACAGTGCAACGGCACTCACCAACCCGACAGATCCGGTTTACTTCACGAACGTGTCAGGCGTGTCGGTGCTCTCGTTCCGGGCCGCGATTCGCGGCAACGTGACGGATGCTGGGGCGCCTGTGCCCGGTGCTACGGTGGAGCTATTGGATCCGGCCTACAATGCATTCGCCTTGGCCAACACCACGACCAATGCCACCGGCTACTACAGCCTCAAGGCCCCTGCAGGGTCCTGGGTGCTCGAGACCGTCGACATCGGGTTCCCGAACAATCTCTACAACTTCACGCCCGTCTCGCCTACCAGTGGGCCACTAACGAAGAACCCAGCGATTTCCTCCTACCTCGCTTGGGGCAAAGTCTTCCAGGGTCCGGCGCCGAGTACGACCCCAGTCCTCGGGGGGAACGTGACCGTCTACGAGCCGGCGACGGGATACATCTACAGTCAGCCGCTCCTGGGCGATGTCTACGACGTCGGGGCATATGGAGCGGGCTTCGGAGGAGGTGCCAACACGTTTGATGTCATACTCTCCGGCATCGGAGTCGGAACGACCTCCTACGCTCTCACCGTGAGCGGCGGCAATCCCACGGGGGGCCCCAACCCCAAGAGCGTGAATGTGCCTTCCATCGTGGCGCCGGCGAACTACTCGACCACGCTCGACTTCACGAGCGGGTTCAACAAGGTCAACGTGAGCACCTCCGTTCTTCTCGGAAACTACTCGACGATTCCCGACCTAGCGAACGCGAGCGTCGGGCAGCTGTGGGCCCAGTTGGGCCTTGACTACGCGCACAGCCTTTCCTTCCCGAGTGCCGACCTCGGCACGGTCCAGAGCTGGCTTCAAGGCGCGGGTCCGACCTTCGCCGCGACGCAAGCCAATCTGTTGATCAATGACACCACGACCTTCGGACAGACCTCGAAGAATCCTACGACTTCGTTTGGATTCTCTTCGACATGTTCGGGAAGCTGCGGACTCGCTTCGTCCTCCACGATGAGCTATACCTGGAATGCCAAGTACAACTCGACGAGTTCCGTGGGATTGGGAGCGAACAGCTACGCGCTTTCGTTCAACTTCCGGCACCCGACATCTGCGGAGATATTCAACTACACCGTGAAGCTGCCAACGGGCTATGTTCTCCAGAACCCGGGCAACGCCCCCACCGATAGCGTGCTGGAGCCCGCGGGGCCCGGAGGCACCTACACGACGTTTACGCTGGTTTCTCAGCCGTCTCCCTCGCCTTACTCGACAGCCAATCTCACGATCGTGAAGTACGCAGGGGTCATCGCCAACGTGAACATCACCAGTTCGAACTTCGCGTTCTCAAGTGCGAACATCCTGAACTCGGCTCACAACAGCTACACAGCCCTCGTCGGCGTCGGCGAGAACATCACGCTCTCGGGTGCCAATTCGACGTTCGCCCCCCCGGGCGTGACAGGCATTTACTACAGCTGGGTCTTCGGGGATGGCGGAACCAACGCCACGTCGTCCCCCTACACCTACCACACCTATGCCTCCGTCGGGTCCTACGCTGGGAACCTGACCGTCACCGCGTCGAGTGGTCTCAAGAACTTCACGACGTTCACCGTCATTGTGGGTGCGGGAGATCCAACACCGGTGATCACTACCAACGCCACAGTGCTCTCGGCGAATGGACAGCCCTTCATCTGGCTCAACTGGGGCACGATCCTCAAGTTCAACTCGTCCGGCAGCAATGCTTCGGTCTATCCCGGAGCTTCGACCAGTGGCATTATCTCGATATCGACTTGGACGATCTCGGGAATCCCCACCACGAACTTGTCCGCGGCCGCCGGCGTCTACCCATTGGGAAACATCACTCCTCAGTTCAATGGACAGGGGCATTACTTCGTCAATACGACGGTCAACGGTGTCACGATACCGTTCAAGGGATGGGTGTACACGGTCAACCTCCGCGTCTTTGATTATGCCGGACGGTCGTCAGCGACCTCGATCACGGTGATCGTCAACGATACCCAGAAACCGAATGCCGCGATCACGATCCTGGATGCGGCGGGCCATTCGGTGGGTTCGTCGGGCGTGATCGAGGCAGCGAATCATACCGCCGAGCTCCAGTTCTCCGCCGTCAACTCGACAGATCCCAATAACGGAACCATCGTCCTGTATCGCTGGTACATCAACAATACCGCGAACACGACGGCGATCGTGGGACCGGTTAACCGCACGACGTCAACCGCTTTCCCGCTCTGGCTGACGCCCCAAGCTCTGCCCTATACGGTGAACCTCACCGTCACGGACCTCGCCGGAAATCTGGGGTACGATACGTCCTCGGTCACCGTCGGGATCAATATCACCACGCGCCCGGTCCTTTCGCTGACTAACTTGACCCTCCCGCAGTCGTCGATGACCGACGGGGATTCGTACACCCTGTGGGTGAACGTGACGAACACGGTCGGTACGGCATCGACGGCGATGAACGTTCAGGTTCTCTTCTATCTGCTCTCCAATTCGGGCTCCGGGAACCGGATCGCTATCGGTGGCTCTCCGGCGAGCGTCACGTTCTTCGGGTACGCTTCGGGCGGAGTGGTGAACACGACGGCCATCGGGCATAGTTCGATCTCGTTGGCCTACAACAAGACCGTCCGGGCCCAGATCACGTTCAAGCCGGCACGCACGGGGAACTTCAACCTCTACGCCAACGGGACCGCCAGCAACGAGTTCTACGCGAGCTACGGTCCGAACCAGGTCTCGGTCGGCGTCACGCTCAACCCGAACCCGGTCACGGTCTATGAGGAGTACGGGGCGATTGCGGCAGCCGCGATCGTCGTCATCATCGCCCTTGTCTTCTTCTACCGTCGGCGCACGCGAGGACCCACCGCTCGCACGACGACCACGACGTCTCGCTTTGGCTTGGAACGCGGTTCGAGGAACCGCGACAAGAACAAGGATAAGGGCACGGACGAGGACGACGAGTAGAAGGTGGGCCTACCCCGCACGGTGATGCGGGCTCGCTAACCCTTTCCCAGTCGACCGTTCAAAAAACTTGCCCCTTGCCGACGACCGTGGACGATCCTGCCGCGGTCTCAGGGTCCGGTCCGCTACCCGTACGGACCGACCTCGTCGAGAAGGTCGACGTGAGTGAGGAGCATACGTCGGCAACAGTACCGGCTCAGTCCCAAACTGTCCAGCACGACGCCTGCGGGGTCGCCCCGTTGGGTGCGTTCGCGGAACGCGTCCCAGTGCTGGCCAATGACGGCGCCGCACGTGAAGCAGCGCACCGGTACCATCATCGTCATGTTCGACTCTCCTCTAACGATACGACTTCTGTCGGCGCTTACGCGCTCCGCGCCCGCCCGGTCGTTTCGGGAGCTTCCGTCGAGGGTCGTTCACCACGAGCGACCGGTCGTAGTGCTTCATCATGTCGGCGAGCTGGGCATCCTTGAGATAGGCGAGAAGTCCACGTGCCACGGCGGTTCGTGCGGCCGATGCCTGGCCCATGATGCCGCCCCCCGTAACGTGGACCTCAATATCGATGGTCCTCCAGCGTTCCCCGACCATGAAGAGAGGTTCCTGGATCTTCTGACGGACGACCTCGGGCTCAAGGATCTCGAGCGGTCGGCTGTTGACCCACACCCGTCCCATTCCCTTGCGGATGGCAGCGCGGGCGATGGCCGACTTTCGCTTTCCCGTCGTCTGGACCACTTGAGGCGCCTTCATACACGGGCCCCCAGGAGACGGGAGATCTCCTCGAGGGTTAGGGGTCGCTGGAGAGCGGGCCGGACGCGCGCCCTCTCGAGGACCTCAGTTTGCGCGCTCGAGAGCTCCGGCGGAACGCCAATGTGGACCTCGAGACGGTCGAGGGCCTGTTTCCCCCGCGTCTTCAAATGCGGGAGCATGCCCCGGACGGTCCGTCGAAAGATCCGGTCAGGATACCTCGGAAAGTGGGGGCCGGAGCGAACCGAGCCTCGCGCCCGGGCCGCGGTGTAGTGCGCGATGACGCTGGCCCGGCTGCCCGTCACGACACACTTCTCGGCGTTGACGACCACGATGTTCTCACCGGCAAGAAGGCGTTGGGCGATGAGGCTGGCCGCACGGCCCAGAATGAGTCCGCTCGCATCCACGACGGTTGGGCTTGGCGCCGGAAGCTCAGCCAAGAAGACGCACCCCCGTTCCCTCGGGACGAGCTCGGAGGAGCTCGTGTACCGTGAGAGTCTTGCCGCCGGCCGCGTGGATCTTCGAACGCGCTTCGGCCGAATAGTGGAATGCGGCGACGGTCAGGGGTTTCGTGAGCCGTCCATCGGCGAGGAGCTTCCCCGCCACGATCACCGTGTCCTCGGGGGCGGCAACGCGGTCCAACTGTCCCACGTTCATGGGGTCGACCTGGTGTCGGCTCCGCGCGAGACGGTCCGCCACGGCGGCCCAGATTGGCGCATGATGGGCCTTGGCCGCCTTGCGGAGCTCGATCATCGTGCGAACGAGCTCCGGGTTTTCTTTGCGAATCGTGCGAGCCATAGAGGGGAATCGCCTCCGACCCGGGCGGCTCATATAAGCATTGCCGCGAGAAGGCCATTCCGCCGAGAGGAACGAGGCCCCAGGAAGGAACCGCTCCTTCGAGAAACGTTCCACTCCCGAATAACGGTTATATAGCGTACCCCGCCATCGCACGCCGAGGACCCATGCGCAAGTTCCTGACCGAGCTCCGCGGCAAGACCGTGATGACGAATGATGGACAGATCCTTGGCATGATCGAGAACTTCGTCGTGGACACGATTTCGGGCGGCATCGCGCACGTCCTCGTCACTCCCAGCGAGGATGTGGAATCCCGACTTTTCCAGACCGACGGCTCAGGGAGGCTGGTCCTCCCCTTCAAGAGCATGCGGGCCGTAAAGGACGTCGTCGTGATGGACATTGGGAAGTGAGTCTCGACTCCCGCTCGTTTCGATCGTCGTAACGGTCAAGAACGAGGAGCGTCACCTCCGGGCGCTTCTCGACAGCCTTGTCCACCAGGAACCCCCCTTCGAAGTCGTGGTCGTTGACGCGCTCTCGCGCGACGGCACCCTCGCCATCGCCCTCGAATACCAAGAACGGAATCCGGAGCGATTCCGGGTGCTTTCCCACTATGGTTCGCGCGGTATCGGACGCAACGTAGGCGTTGCCGAAGCGCGATGTGACTACGTCGCCTTCATCGACGGGGACTGCATCGCCGATAGTCAGTGGCTGGCCGAGGTCCGGGAGGGATTTCGCGCGGGCGACATTGTTGCCGGACGAACCGAGGCCGTGGGGGCTGCCCGGTACGGTCAGCTTGACCGCATCGAGCTTTTTCGCGAAGGGATGGATGTCACGTACCCCTCGTGCAACCTCGGGTATCGGCGCGCGCTCTTCGAGCGCCTCCAAGGCTTCGACCCGCGGTTCATCACGGCGGAGGACATCGACCTCAACCTGCGAGCGGTCCAGATGGGAGCGCGGATCCACTTCGTGCCAACGGCCAGGGTCTACCACCAGATGCGAGATTCGTTGGTCCAGTTCATGTGGCAGGCCTTCTGGAACGGGTATGGTCGTAAGCAGCTCACCGAGAAGCACGGAAGTCTCTGGGGGAACTATCGGTTTTCGCGACTCCTATGGACGCAGCACACGATCATCGCTTCCGCACGCCTCACGGCCGCACTCGCGGGATACGTCACCCGCGTTCTCACCGCGGGGCATCGAAACCTGGGTAGGGGGCCGCCGGAGGGGGAACACCATCCCGAGGGCGACGGCCGATCCCGCGCGAGTTCCGACCCGACGAGCGTCCACGAGCCGTAGCCCGGCGCCTAGCTTGCGCTGGGAACTTACGGGAAAAGCCTAGCGTCGGAACGCTTCGTCCACGTTCTTCTCGATCTCGTCATTCAACCGGGTCAGTTCTTCCCAGCGATCGAGCGATTCGATGGCTTCCTTGAGCGACCGAACGCAATCGATACAGACCCAGCGAGCACCGATCTTCTTCATGGGTTTACGTCGGTAAAAGACGCGGTCACACAGGCCGCAGACGCGCATCTCCGTGGTCTGCTGCTCGACGTAGCTCTCAAACCGCTTCCCATCGGTCAGCGTTCGGATCATGCGCCGCGAAACGTTCGAGGCGCGATTGGCGCTCTCGCTCGAGGTCGAGCTCATAGGGCCCTCCGCCCGAGGAGCGATAGGTCACGCGGCCTTGAGGAGTTCGGCGACCTTGCCGACCTCGGCCAGGACCTGGGCGGTATCTGCGGTCTGCTCTACGACGGCCACCAAGAGGGCCTTCTTCCCGCTCCCCACGATGATCGTCTTTGAGTCGTGGCCGTCAATGACGATCCGTTCGGGGGGTGAACGATTGAGTTCGGTATTCGCCGTCGCGGCGGCCCCGAGGATCGTGGCGCACATGATGGCGAAGGTCTCGGTATAAACGCCCGACGGCACGTCCGCGTACAGGACGAGGCCGTCCCGCGACACGAGCGCCGTAGCGAGCCCGCTCACGCGGTTCTTGAGGTCGCGGATGACCGTGCCTACGTTACCTGTGGCCATCATTCGGACCCGGACCCCCTACAGTTCCTCGACACGGAAGCGACACTCTGGCTGCCCGACACTGGCGCACGCCTCCTCGGTACACTGAACGCGCGACCCTTTAAAACGTTCGTAGAACTCGCGAAGGATTCCCCGTAGGCGATGGCACGTGGGAATATCGCTCGGCGAAACCTCAATGGAACCTTTGGCAATGACCTCCCCCTCCTTGAGTGTGATCTCCTCGATCCAGCCACGCTCCTTCAACACTTCCGCCGCGCGTTGGTAGAACTTCGAGCGATCTTGGAGGGCTTCTTCCGCCATGTCAGCCCCGACGACCGAGCCCTCCTTGAAGAACAGTCCGTGGCAGGCGTGGGACATCACACCTTCGTAGAGGTCTTTGATACGTCCCAGCTCCGCCTGATTGAGCTTTACGTACCGCATGGCCGGCGGGTCGGGAGGACCGTTATCTCGCATATAACCCCGCCCCTCTACTGTGGCTCCACCTCAGTCGACGGGCCGGGTAACTCCCTGTCCGGTGGCGTGTCGGGGGTCATCGACGGGGGCGGGCCCGTAAGATGGGCCGCGACCTCGGTCAAGCTATGGATGCGCGCCGCCTCGGTCCGCTCTGGGCCCGTGGCGCGCTCCATCAGGAGCGCGTTCAGCCCGGCGCGGCCGGCCGCCCGGTAGTCGCTCCAGAAGAGGTCGCCCACGAAGAGCGTAGCCTGCGGTTCGGATTCGAGCTGCTCGCAGACCGACCGGAACGCCTTTCGGTGGGGAAGGGCGTCAGCTCCGGTGTCCTCGCGCGCCAGGACCTTGAGCCCGGGTCCCAAGCCCGCCCGACGCAGCATGGACTCCGCGATGGAACGAGGATGGCCGGTCGCCGCCGCCACGTGAACTCCCATGCTTCGTAGTTGGTCGAGCGCCCGGGCCGCCTCGGGGTACGGTTCCACTCCGCCCGCGGGCCGTACGAACCGGTTGATGACCGCCTCGTGCTCGATTGGAGGAAGCGGATGCCCTGCGATCTGAGTGAGCGTTTCGTCGAGGTGTCTTCGGTACGCCGCTTCGTCGGCCACGGGGGCGGATCCGACCAGCGCCTGCCACCGCTGTCGATCCCAGCGATGCAAGGCCCGACGGAGGATAGGAAGGACACGCCGTTCGGGGAGGACCGGGCCGTTGGGATGCCACGCCCACTGCCAGTGGGCGACCGTGTCCCAAGGCACGAGCGTGTCGTCGATATCAAAAACGACCGTTCGAATGCTGAGGGACGCTTTGTCGGTCGACATGGCGCGCCTCGGGCTCAGCCTCGGCCAGTTTTTTGCAATTCAAGAAGGTCCTCGGTCGAGACCTTCTCTCCCTTCTTGAGCCGTGCGAGGAAATCCTCCTCGCGCGGGGGTTCTCCGTCGACGAATCCCATCGGCACTCGACCCCCATGCGCCGCGTGGAGCATCTTTTCGATGTCACGCACTTCCTCGATCGCCGCGATGTGGGCTCGGTGCGCTTCGTCGGAGGCGGACTTGACCTCGATGAGCCTCCCCTGCACGTCATCCGCCTGCCGTCGAAGCTCGTCGACCGATTCGTAGAGACGGACCATCGACTCATGTTCCTCCTGCGCTCCCGTCGCGAGCTCACCGACGGCGCGGTGGTGTCGCTCGGCCTCGTCGCGTGAGGCGTTCGTGGCCGCCATCGCTGCCTCGACCTCGGGATCCTGGCGTAGCTGGTCTTCCTGCTCGCGGAGGGCAGCTTCGAGCCGCTTCATCTCTTCGATGAGGCGCTTCTCTTGGTCGGCGGTGAGCGCCGTCGTCATGTGCCGGAACTCGAGTTCCTTGAGCTCCTTGCGAAGCTTCCACACCGGGATAGCCCCCGGTCGCGGGGCCCTCGACCGTTTGAGCTCTTGAACACGGTCCGCCAGCTCTTGGTACTTATGATTCCACTCATCCCGTAGCCGTTTCGCCTCGCGGACCTGGTCGTTGAGCTCGTCGCGGTGCCGGCGGTGCTCCTGGGCTTCGCTGCTCTTGCCGTGGAGCTCGTCCAGGATGCGAGAGCGCTCCTCCGCGCGCTGGCGTGCCTCCGCGTTGAGCCGGTCCCGACGGGCGCGATGTTCGTCTGCGCGGAGATTGACCTCGGCGCGTTTCCGTTCTAACTCTTCGGTGGGATCGGTCAAAGGACCTCCCGGCGCTAACGAGGCTCCGCGGGAAGTTTCCCACGTAAGGCGCCGTATAAAAGGTCTGGTATTTCCTTCTCTCTTCCGGCGTCACTCGCCGTTCGGTTGGATTCTCGGGCGGGAAATCGCGTTCCCTTGCCGCGCCATACTAATAAGAGGCCCGCCCGATGCTAGCGCGTGGAAGAGGTCGGGCGCATCTTCGGCGACGTAGGGCTCGGCCAGTTCCAGCTGAGCCTCGCCCATCCCATCGAGCGGGGCGAGTACCTGACGGTCGAGGATGAGCTTCACGGGGCCGTCCTTTGTCAGCTCGATGACCTTCGACGCAAGAGCGACCTTGATCTGAATCGAGCCCGCGAGCTCGGTGAAGGCACCGACTCGCCGGTCCACGAGAACCTCTTGGGCCTCGCCCGGATCATCGGCTACCGCGACCGGCAAGGACTCGTCAAGGTCCCGACGATCCCCTTCCGACCGGGGGCGAAAGTCTTCCGTGCCGAGGAGAACCTGATCGCTGAGGTACTGGGGTTGAAGCATCACGCGGCCACGGGGGCGTATGTGGGACTTCTTCGTGCCCACAACCTACGCGTCGAGCTCGACATCAATCAACTCGTTCAACGGCACGTGAGCGTCCTCGCCAAGACCGGCGGCGGAAAGAGCTACCTCTTGGGGGTCCTCATCGAAGAGCTCCTTCGGCACAAGGTCACGTGCGTCATCATCGACCCCCACGGAGAGTATGGATCGCTCCGGATTCCCGCGGAGAAGAACGGTGTTCACGCCCGGTTCGGAGTCGAGTCGCAAGGGTTCGCGAAGCAGGTGCAGGAGTACTCCCCCGACCCCACGCTCAACCCCACCGCCAAGCCTCTGACCTTCACCTTGCGGAACATCGACCCTCGGGACCTCTTGGTCTTCATGGGGCTGACCAACGTGAAGACGTTCCTCGCGCCGCTCAAGAAACTCCTCGAGGAAGTCCAGGCCACCTCTCCCGACTTTACCCTGAAGGACCTCGTCCGGGCGGCCGAGCACGGGGAGGGGGCGATCTTGGAAATGCTTCACGAGAGGCTCGAGTACGTCGACCAGACCCGGCTCCTGGCCCCCCAAGGAACGAGCCTCAACGACCTCGTCAAGAAGGGGGATGTGACGCTCGTCAACCTACGTGGGGTCGCGCCGGATGTCCAAGAGCTCGTTGTCGCACGGATCGCGGCCACCCTCTTTGAGAACCGGAAGAAAGGGAAGATCCCCCCGTTGTTCCTGGTCATCGAGGAAGCTCACAATTTCGCGCCGCAGCAAGGCCAGGCGACGTGCAGCCGGGTCCTCAAGAACATCGCGTGCGAAGGACGAAAGTTCGGGCTGGGACTCTGCGTCGTCACCCAGCGGGCGGCGCGGATCGACAAGAGCGTGCTCTCGCAGTGCAACACGCAGCTGATCCTTCAGGTGACGAACCCTCTCGACCTCAAGGCCATCGCCCAATCCATCGAAGGACTCACCGACGGAATGACCTACATGATCCAGTCCCTGCCCGTCGGGATCGCTCTGGTCACCGGCGGGGGCTACCATACTCCGCTCTTCTGCGAGGTCCGTCCTCGGGCGACCCGCCACGGCGGCGAGTCCGTGAAGATCGTCGATAACTAGGTCGGGAGAGCGCGATGGGGGCGCGTCTAGTGCCCTCGGTCCATCAAGTACCGGGTCACGAGCCGCACACTGAACGCCGTTGCGCCTAGGTTCTGGTATGCCGGCTGATACTTCCGCGTGGCCGGCGTCGTGTACGCGGGACCGGCGATGTCGAGATGAGCCCAGGGAACGCGACCCACGAAGGATTCGAGGAATGCCCCCGCCGTGAGCATCCCTGCCACCGGGATCTCCGTGGAGTTCCTCACGTCGGCGATCTCGCTCTTGACGAGCTCCCGGTGAAAGTCGGTCAGCGGCATCCGCCAGAGCGGCTCTCCCGTCGTGTGGGCGGCATCGAGGAGGCCTTGGGCGAGGTGATCGTCGTTCGAGAGGAGGCCAGCCGTGTCGTCTCCCAAGGCGACGACCTGGGCCCCCGTGAGCGTGGCGATATCAATCACTTCGTCAGGGTGGTACTTGTCGATCACATACCCCAACGCATCCGCGAGCACGACGCGGCCTTCGGCATCGGTGTTGAGCACTTCGATGGTCTTCCCGTTGAAGGTTCGGAGGACGTCACCGGGTCGGTACGCGCTGCCGCTCGGCAGGTTCTCGGCGCAGGCAAGCACGCCGATGACGCGGGGAGGCACTTTGAGGCGCGCCGCCGCCCGAACGATGCCGAGCACCGCACACGCGCCGGACTTGTCGAATTTCATGTACTCCATGTGAAGGGACGGCTTGAGAGAAATCCCTCCCGAATCGAACGTGATCCCCTTCCCGACGACGGCGACGGTCTTCCCGCTCCGTCCGGCGCCGGCGTACTCGAGGACGATGAGTCGGGGAGGGTTGCTGCTCCCCCCGCCGACCCCGAGGAGACCCCCACAGTGCATTTCGGCGAGTTTGGTCTCGTCGAAAACCGTCACCTTGAGGCCTAGTTCCTTCGCCATGCTCCGGGCCTCTTCGGCAAGGCGCTCGGGCGTGGCCGTGTCGGCCGGGAGGTTCGTGATGTCGCGCGTCCAGAGCACCGCGTCGACGATCTTCCCTTCTTCATCCAGGGCCTTCTTCAGGAACGATTCCTCCCGCTGATGTTCTTCCCCCAAGAAGATCGTGATCTCTTCGGCATCGCTGTCCCGGGTCGTGAGGTACTTCACGAAGCGATATCCGGCGAGGAGCGCTCCGTCCAGGATTGCTCGAACGGCCGCTTCGGCGGGGATTCGGTCGCTCACAAAGCAGGATAATCGGAAGCCGAGGGTGCGCGCTCCCTTCCCTCGGAGGTGGCGTACCACATCGGCCGCCGCCCGCCGGACGACCTCGACGTCCTGCGTCTCCCGGGGACCCAGCCCGACGAGGACGACCCGGCCCTTACCGTCGGGCCGATGGAAGACGCTGACCTCGTGCCGCTTGCCGCGGACCTCGCGATGGTCCCAGGAGCTCTGGATCAGCCCACCGCATGCTTGGTTCTCCTTCTGAAGCGACCGCGGGAACGCCTCTTCCTTCTCGCCTCGCTCGCTGACGCCGCTCGCTACGGCGTCGGTGGCGCCTTGGCTAAACTCCCGCCGGTCCAAGCCGAATTTCATGCTGCCCCAGGGGCCTAAAGGTTCGGACGGATCTTGTTGCGATCGATCCGAACACCCGCCGGGGTCAACGCAAGGAGGTTCTTGGCGATTCCGGCGACGTCACCCTTCGTGTCCTTGGCGATGTTCTTGAGTTCAATACTCATGCGGCGAACGGCCACCGGGTCGTTCGCGATGGAGGTGTAATCGAGGATCACGATGTCGCCCTGGTAGGCGAGCTTCGAGATGTTATGCAGGTCCTCGTAGCGGAGGATCTCCGCCATCTTGACGACCCCCTTGGCCCCGGCGAGACCCTCGGCTTCGTCCTCGAACTCCATTCCACCGAGGTCGATGAACGATCCCTCTTCCAACGCGTCTGAACCGTGGTGCCGACGGAGAATGCCTCGTTTGCTCATGATCCGGGACCCCTTTCCACTGAGGGTTTCCGACGGGAGTTCGGTTCTTAAGACTACCGTTCGACTTGCGCGCCCGGTCAGCGGTGACGCGCCGTAGGGCTGCGGGATGCGTGCGCCCGGGGCTCGGGAGCGTTCGCGGGAGGCACGCGGAGGCAGAGCGTCACACGATAGACATCGCGACCATCTTTGCGGCCCCAAAGCGTGGCGGATTCCTTCAACTCTGCCTTAAGACGGACCTTCATCCACCGGGCGAGGGCCCGCGCCGCGATGGTGTCCGAAAGAAACAGGTCCCAGCCTTCCGGACGTTCTTCACGGAAGGACAAGGCCCTGCGCCACTCGGACCGCGCCTCGGCAATCGTACCGTCCCACGCACTCGCGAGACGAGTTCGTAACTCTCGGGGAGGCTCCCGCGGACCGTCCTCAAGTCCTCGCAACTGGATGAGCGCGGTATAGAAGTGGCCGGCCCGGCGACTGCACTCGGGGCACGTCAGCGGTTCCACGTGGACGGGGAACTGGAGCTCAAGGGTCCGCTCCTCGCCCCGGAGCCGAACGTCGGCCCGAGCTGTGATCTCTCGCTCCCACGGGCTCCCGCCTCCTTCCTCCCAATGCACGCGCCGGATCCCCACGTCGGCATGAGGCCGGAGGAACGGGAGCAGGTCTTCGGGGGAGAGAAGGGTCGTCCGTCCTTCGCCTTCCCAATGCTGTCCCACCTTCCGAGCCCCGCATGTCGGACAGATCGTGACCGATGGGTGGGTCGCCACCTCGACGAGGCGAGTGCGGTTGGCAAAGCACTCGAGGCACATGCCGTCCTCGACGGGGCGGTCGCTGCGACCGCACACGACGCAGAACTCGGCGTTCATGATCTCCCTCGCGCTCGCGCGTCTCACTCGGGGAGAGTGATGATCTCGGCGTGAGGGACCCCGCCTAGCGTCCCCGTTCCGCCCGGTGCGACGAACCCTTCGGTCTCGGCCAGCTGCACCACCCGCGCCCCGAGCAGGTTAACGATCGTCGCCCGCTTGAGGGCCCAGACGAGCTCCTCCGCCCCGACGGTCTGTTCGCCGTAGAAATCGGAGGAGATCTTGACCTTGTAGCCGTTCTGACCCACCGGGAGCTCGCGGCCGATGAGCTCGGAGTCGCACGCGGCGACCACCACCTCCGTTCGGACGCGGTGGATCCGCATCACGATGGTTCCGGGCATCCCAGGTCCTCCGTCGAGGAACGTCGGCGGGAGAATATAGGCGCTTAGGGGGAAGGCTTGCCCCTCGGGCGCGGCTGACCCCTCCCCGCGCGGTCCGGGACGGCGTGCCTAGAAGCGGATGAGTTGCCAGTGCCCGGGTCGGACTTCCATGATCTCACCTTGGTTCCGGAGGGCGTGGAACAATGCCTCCGTCTTGCCCTCGGCGATATCGAGCTCCTTCATGGCCTCCTTCACCTCGTCGAGCGTGAACGTCTCCTGAGGTCGGGCTTGGAGCTTACGCATGACGTCGTGAAGCGCGTCCAACCGCTCGCGCTGACCATGTCCAACACCGGTCGCGACCAGGTCGATGTCGAGCTTGCCGTCGGCCGTCGATACGCGTTTTAAGAAGCTCTCGACGATATGGATGGCCCGTTCGGCATCGATGACCTCGACGACGGCGCTGAGCCGAGCCCTTGCTGCGGCCTCGCTGAGCCGGACGAGGGCCTCCAATTGGCGCGCGGTGATCGGAACTGGCGCATCTTTCTCTTCTCCCTGCCGCCGGACCTGGACATAGAAGTCCTCGAGAGCGATGAGCGCGTCGTTGGAGAGGATAGGGCGGATGTTCCGTCGAGCGTAGGCGATGTACTTGCGCATGAAGTCCGGGGGGAACGGAAGATTGTCGACGCCGAGGGCGCGCCCGGCAAACGCTGCGGCGGAACGTTCTTCCCCTTCTTTGTGGGACTTCAGGATGCGGTTCGCGAGCGAGCGGTCCCGCTGCTGGTCCGGTCGGTCCTGGATCGAATAGATGACGTCGAAACGCGAAAGCAGCGTCGGCGGAAGGTCGAGCTGTTCCACGATGGGACGGTCGGGGGTGAATCGTCCCCACTTGGGGTTGGCCGCGGCAAGCACCGGACATCGTGCGTTGAGCGTAGCCGTGATGCCCGCCTTGGCGATCGACACGGTCTGCTGTTCGAGCGCTTCATGCATCGCCGAGCGGTCATCGGGGGTCATCTTGTCGAGTTCGTCGACGATCGCAATCCCTCCATCGGCGAGCACCAGCATGCCTGCTTCGAGAACCCAGCGGCCTCCCGCAAAGTCATCCTTCACCGCCGCCGCGGTGAGTCCGGCGGCCGTCGCCCCCTTTCCACTAGTGTAGATGCCGCGCGGCGCCACATCGGCGACGTAGCGAAGTAGCTGGCTCTTTGCGGTTCCTGGGTCCCCGACGAGGAGAATGTGAATGTCGCCCCGAATTCGGACGCCGTCGGAGTGCCGTTTTTCCACTCCTCCAAAGAGCTGGAGGGCGATCGCCTGCTTCTCCTCCTCCATGCCCTTGATGGTCGGTGCGAGCGAGAGCACAATGAGGTCGATGACCCCCGGTTCCCCTCGGAACGAGAGGATGAGTCGTTCCTCTTCTTCGCTGACCTGGATCTCCGCATATTCCTGCTGCGTGTACTCGAGCGAGTTCCCGAAGACCATGAGGTCGAACATCGTCGATCGTATCACGCCGCCCCGGGCCGCCGTCGCACGCTGCTGACTCTTGAGGGAACCGTTGGCGACCACTCGGTTACCGGGAATCACCCGACCGGTCAGGTCCTCCGTCAAGAGGACGGTCAGCCCCTGGGGATGGGCGCCCCCTTTGAGGCTCTCCGGGTTCTCCTGAATCTCGATCCGTTGGGCGTCGATGTAGGTGGAACGCTCGGGAACGAGACGGAACCGCGTTCGACCGATCGGTTTTCCGCATCCTCCCTGAGCGGTATCGCACGACAGCGGTTCCCGGAAGGACATCGATGTCGGGTCCTGCTCCTCGTGGATCTCGTGATGGCACGCGAGGCACTCGAAGACAGCATCCTGGATCTGGGGGCGTACCTCGGTCGCCTTCCGAACGATTCCGTCGATCGCCACGAACTGGTTGAGGTCAGCCTCACGGATCGCCCGGATCGCGCGATGCGCGGTCACGGGCAGTCCCGTAACGCGAAGGCGGAGCCCCACGGCCTCGGGCCCGGCCACGGGGAGGAGTTCCGCCATGGCACGTCGGCCGGCGTCCAGCGTCGATTCGGGCCGTTCGAGGAGGTGGTCCGCAAGTTGTGTATCGATCCCCTCGATCGTGAAGAAGGGAAGCTCGAGCGAGCGCTCCTCGGGGAAACGGTCCGCGAGCTCGATGATGCGAGGACGAAGCCCCGCCTCCTCGAACACGCTAGCCCACCGACCCACGAGTTCGGGCGGTGCGGGCAGACTTCGAGCGACAGCGACCATGTCCACCACCTTCTAGGGAGCGAGCCGATAGCGGTCCCGCGGAAAAAGGCGTACCTCACGAATATTGCCGAGATCGGCCAGGTACCAGACCAAACGGTCGACCCCGAACCCGAACCCCCCGTGCCGAGGCATACCGAACCGGAACGCCTCGAGGTAGGCCGAAAAGCGCTCCGGGGCAAGCCCGGCGGACCGGATGTTCGCTACAAGTTTCTCGTAGCGGTGTTCTCTCGTCCCTCCGCTCGCGAGCTCCATGCCTCGGAACCCGAGGTCGAAGTAGCCCGTAAGCTCGGGGTGATCGTCCTGCCGTTGGGCATAGAAGGTGGATTGCTTCACGCGCGTGGGAAAGTCCGTGATGAAGTAGAACGCGCGGCCGAACTTCTCCGCCACCATCTCGCCAACGCGTTTCTCGTCCTCGGTCCCCAGGTCCTGTTCGGTCCCGGGGCGCTCGAGCCACGTCTCGACCTCGGCGAAGGGGATCCGGGGAAAGGGGCGGGGCACTTCGGGGAGACGCTGGGCCCATGGGTTCTCGACCTCGCCGAGCCGTCCGCGAGCGCATTCGATCGTCTCGGCTAGCGCTTCTTCGAGAAGTTCCTGAATTTCCTCGGGCCCTTCGATGTACGCCATCTCGGCATCGAGGCTCGTGAATTCGGTGATGTGTCGGATCGTGTCGGACGGCTCGGCGCGAAACGCGGGAGCAATCTCGAACACGCGCTCAAAGTCCGCGGCCATGAGCATTTGCTTGTAGAGTTGCGGGCTCTGAGCGAGGAATGCGCGTGCGTCGAAGTAATCAACTCCGAAAAGGGTCGCCCCCCCTTCCGCTCCCTGTTGAAGCAGCTTCGGGGTCTCTACTTCGAGGAATCCACGCCGGGTGAATGCGGCCCGGAATCCTTGCAGGATGGCGGCCCGAAGCTCGAAGACCTCCCGGACCGAGGGCTTGCGTAGGTCGAGAACTCGATGATCGAGCCGGGTATCGAGCTCCGCACCTACCTTGTCGACCACACCAAGGGGCAGGGGAACCTCCGCACGGGTCACCACGTTGACGGCGGTTGGCAGCACTTCGAGACCCCGGTTCGCGCGGGTCGATCGACGGACCGTCCCCTCGACCTCGACGACCGATTCTCGCGAAAGTTGCCCCAGGACGTCGAACAGATGGGGGTTGGTCTCCCCCTTCTTGAGCGTAACCTGGGTCACACCACTCCCATCGCGTACGAGCGCGAAGGCGACACCGCCTAGGTTCCGGTACTCCTGAAGGTGGCCGCCGACGCGGACGGTCTCCCCGTCCAGATTCCCGAGCTCACGCGCGAGCCGACGGGGAGGCGGCAGCGGCCGGCACCTCCTTGCGTTCGAGGGCAGTTTGAACCAGAGCCAGGTAGAGTGGATGGGGAGCCTCGGGGCGAGAGAGGAACTCCGGATGGTACTGGACCCCCACAAAGAACGGATGATCCGGTAATTCGAGGACCTCGACACGACCGTCCGGGGAACGGCCCGTAACGCGAAGGCCGTGGGATTGGAAGGCCTCCAGATACTTCGGGTTGATCTCGTAGCGGTGGCGGTGCCGCTCCCACGCCTCATCCCGTCCGTAGAGCTGAGCGACGCGGCTCCCCGGCTCTAAGGTGACCCTCTGGGTTCCGAGGCGCATGGTGCCGCCCATCCCCGACGTGGACTTTTGTTCCTCGAGGAGGCAGACGACGGGATCCGGGGTTTGTTCATCGACCTCGGTCGTCGTGGCCGCGGGGAGACCGAGCACGTTGCGAGCGAATTCCACGGCGGCCATTTGGAAGCCATAGCAAACGCCCAGGAAGGGGATTCCCGTACGCCGCGCGATCTCGATGGCCTGCACCTTTCCTTCAACTCCCCGAGCCCCGAAGCCCCCCGGCACGAGGAGGGCGTGGGAGCGGCCGAGCCGCCCGAGCGCGGACGGGTTCCGGGGAAGGTCCTCGGCGTCGTACCATTGGAGCCGGATGGTGGCTCCGAGACGCCCCTGGCAGTGATGGAACGCTTCGATGTGCGACAGGTACGCGTCCTTGAACTCCGTGTATTTCCCCACCACGGCGACCTCGAGCTCGGCGGAGTCCCGACGGAATGTGCTCAGGAACTCCTTCCAGGCCGAGTACTCGGGTTCCCGGTCCGGCAGTCCCAACAATCGCACCAGCGACTGCCCGACGCCCTGAGCCTCGAGCACGAGAGGGACCTCGTAGATCGTAGACTGGTCGGGGACGGAAATGACCCGCTCGGGGGGAACGTCACAGAACAGCGAGATCTTGGCCTTGATCTCCGCGGAAAGAGGAGCCGGTCCGCGAGCCACGATGAACGACGGTAGGATCCCGATCGCCCGCAGCTCCCGGACGGAGTGCTGGGTGGGCTTCGTCTTGGTCTCCCCGGCGGGACCGACGACGGGGACGAGCGTTGTATGCACGAAGACCATGTGGCCCTCGCCCAACTCATACGAAAGTTCTCGCAAGGCCTCGAGGAATGGCATCGACTCGATATCGCCGACCGTTCCACCGACTTCGACCAGGACGACCTCAGCGCCCGACGCCTGGGCCACCTCGCGGATCCCGCGTTTGATCTCTCCCGTGACGTGGGGTATGATCTGTACGGTGTTACCGAGGTAATCGCCGCGCCGTTCCTTCTCGATCACCGCCCGATAGATCTTGCCTGTCGTGAGGTTGTGGCTCCCCGTCAAATTCTGGCCCAAGAACCGTTCATAGTTTCCGAGGTCGAGGTCCGCTTCCGTCCCATCGTCCAGGACGAAGACCTCGCCGTGCTGGTAGGGGTTCATGGTCCCGGCGTCAACGTTGAGGTACGGGTCGATCTTGAGAATCGTTACCGGCACTCCACGCGCTTTGAGGAGGCGGCCGAGCGAGGACGTTGTAATGCCTTTCCCGAGCCCGGAGATAACGCCGCCGCTCACGACGATGACTTTCATGGAACGAACGGTTCGGGTAGTGAGGTCGGTGTTTAAAGCCTCCCGTGCGGGCTCGTGTAACACTCAAGGAATCGGAGGATTCCTGAGGTAAAGGGGATTGACCCGAGCTAGTGCGGAACACGCCGACCTGAGGGGTCGCGCTTTCTCGTTCCGAACTCCGGCAGGCCGACCAACCGTTCCGCCGCGAAGACCGGTCCATCGACGCAGACATGAAGCGGCCCGATCGCGCACGCATCGCAGAGTCCGAGGGCACACTTCATGTGTCGTTCGACCGAGCAGTAGGTCGGCACCCCCCGTTGCGCGGCCAACGTGACCACTTTTCGCATCATGATCTCGGGTCCGCACGTCCACACCGCGTCGAATGTGTCCACCGTGAGGAGAGCTTCGGTAGGGATCGTGACGAAGCCGTGGACGCCGTGACTGCCGTCGTCGGTGGCGGTGACCACGCGAGCCCCCATCGTTCGGAAACGCTCGGCAAACAGAAGCTCGGTCGCGGTCGTTGCTCCGAGTGCGACCGTGAGGCGGCTACCTGCGTCACGCGCGGCCTGGGCGGCCGGGGCCAGTACGGCCGCCCCACTCCCGCCCGCGACGACCAGGATCCTGCGCGGAGAGAGGTCGAAGTGATTTCCGTAAGGGCCCCGAATTCCCATCCGCTCGCCTACGGGCAGCGTCTGGATGTTCCGACTTGTCGGACCCATCACCTTGATCGTCACGCCCTTCGACCGTCCAACGTACGAAAGTGACATCGGGATCTCGTCGTCCCCCGGAATCCATACCATGACGAACTGTCCCGGCTCGGCGGCCGGTTCGTAGTCGAACCGAAGCGTTACCGTGCTGGGGGTCTCTACGATTCGCTCGCGGATCGAGCAAACCTCGCGCATCGTCGATGCTCCCAGGGAATCAGACGGTAACGCGCGCCATGGGTGGGGAGGCTTCGTGCGCCCGTCCGACCAGGTCGTCGATTCGTTGGACTCCGAGTTCCTTCATCAAGACATCAAGTTCGGAAACCAAGCGTCCGAGGACATGAATGCCGTCAAAGGCCACGGCCGTTCCTACTTCGACGGCGCGCGCCCCGGCCATGAGATACTCGACCGCATCTTCGCCCGTCATGATGCCCCCGACACCGATGATCGGGATTCGCACGCGGGAGTAGATCTGCCAGACGCACGCGAGCCCGATCGGCTTGATGGCTGGGCCGCTCAGCCCTCCGAGACCATGGGCTAGGGTCGGCCGACGAAGGCGCGCGTTGATGGAAAGCGCCCGTACCGTATTGATGGCGCTCACCGCGTCCGCGCCTCCACGCTCCGCCGCTTCGGCGAGCGCGGCAGGATCCGACGTGTTCGGCGTGAGTTTGACGATGACGGGGATCTTCACCGCCTCTCGCACGGCCCGCGTCACGGCTTCGACCTCGATGGGGTCTTGACCGATTTCAGAACCCAATCCCTCCGCATGAGGACAACTGAGG
>JBAUTP010000296.1:0-5159 GCA_049582265.1 Thermoplasmata archaeon | reverse complement strand
GTACCACGGACCTCGGCAACCTTTCGACGAATAGCGGCAGTTTTGGGATCGGTAACATTGGGAATCCGTACCATCTCGAAAGCGCACGGCCCACCGTCGGAGCTCCGTTCGGGGTCCGTGGTTCTCTTTCGTGGCTCTTCTCGAATCTGAATGACTATCTCTTCCCTGTCTGGTACGGTGAGTACATCAACTCCACAACGGTCTTCGCCGAGTCGAATCCGGCGCCATCGTACCTCATGGACTACCCGAGTTGGCAGCTCAACTCGTTGTCGTACTTCGGCGTGCCGTCGACCGATCAGTTCCAGCTCTATTTCTACCACGTTCAGAACTTTACGCTTGCCGGAACGTCGCACATCTACTCGTGGGCCAACGGCGAGGCGGTCCCGCTCTACAGCGTGGTCTGCAACAACTGCAAGAACGATCTCGTAGCCGATAATTCGTTCGCGGTTTCGGACCTTGGATTGAAGCTCGTCAATGGGGGCACCTCCCCGCCGATCGGCGCTTCGATGGCGAATACTCGGAACGTCGTGTGGGGCAACACCTTCGCACCCGATCCTCAGCCGAGCTTCCCAGGGCTCATGCCTCCATCCACCGCGTTGGTAGTGAGCGAGAGTTTCGACCGGATCTACAACAACGCCTTCGACGCCCACGGTTCAATGTTGGAGGCCTCCGCGTCGTCCGGTCCGACGTACTCGACTTGGTGGAACGCCACCTGTCAAGCGGGCTACGATCCGCTGTCGGCCGGGAGGTATCCGGGCCCGAGAGTCTGTGAACCTCTCTCCTACTCCCAGTCGGTGAATGGATTCACTCTGAAGGGTAGCATCGTGGGCTCCACGTACGAAGGCGGGAACTTCTGGGCCTCATACGGAAAAGAGGCGAACCCGTACGCAAACCTCCCCTTCGTCTCTCGCACCGCCGGTGACACCGGTCGGCCCGGCCTGGGCAGCCCGACCGCAGGTGCCGTGGGAGACTACGCCCCGTTGATCACGACGACCGTGTATGAACACGACTTCTCGGAAAAGGGACTACCAGGAACGGCGAACCCGAGCGCATTCACCGTGAGGATTCTGGCCTCTTCGGGCGCTCCCCTCCTCTGGATGAACTCCACCGCGACGAAATCGACGCCGGGAGGTTGCGCCGCCAGCACGATCTGTCTTCGGTTCTACATGCCGGACGATTCGTACCGATTCCAGGTCTTGGACGCAAAGATCGCAGGCAAGACCTACGTCCCCGACCCTAAGTCGGGTGATTTTAAGATCCAGGGAGCGCCTCTCGCGCCAACCGAAATCCAGTTTCATGCCGTGAGCTCTGCCCACCCGCGGAACGCGTCGCCAAGGACAACATCGCTTGGCCCAGGGCGTCGGGAGTAGGTTCGCCCTGGGCCTCGCCCGTCCTGGTCGAGTTCGGGAGGGCGCGAGAGCTCGATAGGAGCCCGCTCAACTTTCGCGGGGCCGCCGAGGTCTGCCCGATGAGCACGCCTGCGTTGGGGCTTCAGCTCCTGCGGAACATCCTGCTTGGTGACGGGGAACGGACTTCAGCATCGGCGCCGACGATCCAGCGAGTGTCGGTGATTGGCCAAGATGCGCGCGGGGCCGACTATAGGTTGGATCGCACCCCGCGATTCCGTCGGTCGATGGCGAGTGGGTGATCCCCCAACAGATCGTCGATACGATAACCCTCGACCGAACCCTCATACTCCTTCAGCATGGCCATGACCATCTGAGCCGCCTCGAGCGGGTACCTCCCGATGGCGGTCTCCGCCGCCAGGACCAAGCCGTCCGCGCCGTCCAATAGCGTGTTCATCACGTCGTTCACTTCCGCGCGGGTGGGCGTTCGCCGAGTGACCATCGACTCGAGGAGGTTCGTCGCGACATAGACGGGAAGCCCGAGCGCATTGGCTTTCCGAATGATCGCTTTTTGAAGGAGGGGGATTGCCTCCAGCCGAACCTCGCGGGAAAGGTCGCCGCGATCGATGATGATCGCATCGGAGAACTGGGCGATCTTCGACAGGTTTCTCACGCCCTTTCGACTCTCGATCTTTGCCATGATCGTGCTCCGGGGGCCCACGAGCTCCCGCAAATGATTGACCGAGGCCGGGTGCTCGCAGAACGAGAGCGCATATTGGTGGATTCGGTTGAGTACCGCGTATCGGATCGCGAGTAGATCTTTGTCGGAGAACGCAGGGAGCTGCGGGGAGGGGAACGCGGAGACGGCCTTATGCGACCCGATTTCCCCACCGGAAAGCACGGTCGCCTCGGCGGTTCCATTCCCGACTCGGTCGACCTGAAGGACAACCGAATCAAAGTCGATGCTCATCCGGGCCGAGGCGTCCAATCTCTCGAGAACGTACCCTGGGGTAATGGGAATGACGTCCGAGTCCCCCTTGACCCGTTCGGGGACCAAGCGCACGTGAGCCCCGTCTTCCACCGTAACGTCGGCCTTCATGAAGCCCGTGCGTATCTGGGAACCTTCCGTGTCGATACAAATCGGCACCTCGGTGGACTTCTGGATCAGCCGGATAACTCGCTCCAGGTCTCGAATCTCCGTGTGTGACATATTGATCCGAAAACTCGTCACACCGGCCCCTTCGAGGTCCGCGATCATCTGCGGGTTGAGGGAGCTGGGTCCCAACGTGCAGAGCAACGCCTTCCGACTAGCCCCGCGTCGTGTTTCGGGTCCCGCGACCTCGCTTTCGTCCAGATCGTCCGTCTCGCGCGACGTCAGCCGAGCCCGCGCCTTGCGTTTCGCCAAGACTCATTCACCAAAGCATTCGTTATTTCCATTCACGCTTATTTAATAATGATGTAAATGTTTGTATACATTAATTACGTTTTTTGAGAAAACGAGATGTGTATATAATACTAGTGGTAAGCATTATATAATACAGTGTCACCTGATCAGAGTTTGCGAACATCGGGGCGGGCCATTCCTGGTAAGCGTGGTCACCGTTGGCGGATCCTCAAGAACCTTGGATCGTGCCGAACCAAGGGCACAGTAGGTTCAAGGCTGCCTGGACCCACGATTCGACACGCACTCGGAGAGGAGTGACTTATGCTGTGCGGAGCGCGCAACCTCCGTAATGCACTCGCGCGCGATTGCCGGCCCGAGGCTCGGATCTCGACCCACCGCTTTGGCTCCAGTGGCAAACACAGACCAAAGGTGGCGAGCGCCGTCGGCGACACTTTGGCGTCGGGACGCGTCGACGACCGGGCCTTCTGATGGCAAGAGGGTGCCGACCCGCGCCTCGGAAGCCGTCCCTTCTACGCGTCTAATGCGTTCCGCCTGCCTCGGGATGCGGATCGACGTGCTTCGGGGAGGCTAGATAGTTCGCGCCCTCTATACAGAGCTGACTTTGGGGGAGGCCACTTTCCTTGGAGCACGCGTCGAGCGATCCAGAACGTGGTCGGCGGCTTAACGTCCATCTGCCAGAGCATGGCCTCCACCTCGCCAAGATGGAGCAGGTGCTCCGTCAAGCACTGGGCCAGGGCGGAGTCTCGCGACAGCCGTAAGGGGTACTTCTTCGAAGCGACCCAGACGGCGGGTTTCGCGAGCTCCTTGGGAGTGTTCCACTTCTTGAACCGCTGATCCCCCATGGCTCGGACCTGTCGCAGCCGCTTTCGGACTGCCCCTAGTGTGAGGAAACGGTTCTTGGGGATCTGCATTACCTCAGGCATCCAAGGCGTGGGTCTGCCCTCGCAGAACTCGGTTACGTGCTGCTCCTCCACGTAGGCCAAGTGGAGGAAGATGTCACGGAAGGAGAGCATGCTAACCCCCCGGTCCTTGGTGAACTCCTTCCAGCCCAGCTTCGCCGCGCACTCGAAGAAGTCTTCCCGAAGTTCGTGGATGAAATCCATGAGGTCAATCGTGGTGACCATGGGTGCACCGTAACCTCCTGGCGCAAAGACATTTGCAGCGAGGCCCAAAGGTCATTGCGCGCCGATTGGCAACGGCAAGCAAGGGACTCACACTGTTTCAGACACGACTCACTTCGCCAGCCAGTACTCGGCCCACGCCCGACCTGCTCTGCATGAGGCGGTAGGCCATATGGAGAAGTAGGAGTCCAGATCAAAAGGCCCGGTTCCTTCAACGTCCCTGCGGGTGAGAACTGGTTGCTGCTGCAGCCTTCCGAAGCAGGAAGTCATTCACACGGCCAGCTCCTCCACCCGGGAATGTCCGTGTTGAATGCACTCCCGGGGCGGACCCCCGCGCTCGTCGACCGCACCCCCCACATCACGCCGGCGAGAGACCAACCACGCAGTTATGGGGCCCGAAACCTCCTCCCGTCCATGTGCGATTTGTGTACCTCGACCGGGAGTGACGTTGAAGAAGGAGGAAATCCGACGGAGTGCGAGTGCCCATGCCTCCCCAAAGACTTGCTCCCGAGTCCTAAACGCTGCAAGGTCTGCTACCACGATCTTCGGAGGGCGAACCCTGCGGCGGGCGGGCGCTCCTTGTAGCGATCTTGTGAGTGGCGGGTTCCCGCGGGCCCGCCGCTGCGCATCGACCCCGTCGCGCTCCGCGCTCTCAATCAGGTCCCGTCATGAACCGCGCGCAGGACTTCAATCCGTCCGGCAGGAGTCGAATCGGGTTCGACGCGCTCCACTGAGACGGACGGGGTTCTCAGGCTTCGCGACCGCGGGCTCCGACCGGCCAGAGTGGAGGACCGAACCCGACTTGTAACAGGCAATGATACCCTCCTCGGGCCCGACGGCCTCGGCCTCATGCCTCCGAGCATCCCACTTGGCGCTGGCATCGTGATATTGATTCTTGCCGTCGCGTTCCCTCCCTCGTCGTGCAGTTGTACCGCGACTTCCAACGGGACCAGCATATGTCCCCGTGCCCTCTGCCTCCAGCCTACCTGAATCCGAGCCTGCGATTCTTAGGACTCGTTCTCACAGTTTTGGGAGTCGGGTGGCTTGCCTCGCTCGCCTGGAATCGGCGACGCCTTTCTCGGTTAAATCAGCCGTGACGCAGAACTCGGCTCGATCCTCGCGCTTATCGCGGTCGTGTCATCGCCCGGGCGCTCGCTTCACGAGTCGCGCGCGGCTTCGCTCCGGCGGGCACATACTAGGTCACCTAGCTTTCTCGGAGCCAGTGGGCGAGGGGTAGGATGCTTTGATGCAGGGAACGGCCGGAGTCCGTGAGGGTGTACGCCCGTA
>JBAUTP010000295.1:0-3625 GCA_049582265.1 Thermoplasmata archaeon | reverse complement strand
GGTATGGATCCGTCTCCTAAGTCCGATCACTCCTCACCTCGCGGAGGAAGTCGGTGACGGGCTCTTCCCGGATCTCGTCGCCACGCAGCCATTTCCGACGACCGAGGAACTCCACTTCAGCACGTCGGACGTCGAGGCCGAGCTCTTCGTCCAACGCCTCGAGGAGGACCTTCAGAACGTGCTACGTCCGGCCCAGGCACGCGGGGAACGGCCGGAGGCCGTGACGTTCTTCGTCGCGGCGTCCTGGAAGGCCGTCATCGAGCAGTGGCTCCGGGCCGAGATCGGCACTGGAACCGAGGTACCGCTGCGAGCCCTCATGGACCGTGCGAAGGTGCATCCCGAGCTTGCGGCATTCCTTCCCGAGATCCCGAAGTACGTCCAGCGCGTCACGTCGCAGGTCCGGGCCGAGGGCCCCCGCACCCCCGCCGCCTTTGACGAGCTCGGCGTTCTGAAGTCGGTCGAAGGCTATTTCGCTCGACGATTCCGAGTCGAGAACGTGACGGTCTATCCCGAGTCCGCGGCGGAGCCTCACGATCCCCACCATCGGCGGGAACGTGCGCGACCCGGGCGGCCGGCCTTCTTCGTGATCCACCGCCCGTCGGACGCTCCGAAGGCAGGACCTCGCTAGCTCGTTCGCTTGCTCCTCGTCGTTCTATGGACCTTCGGGGCACGGGTGCGCGGGAAGTTGAGGAACATCCTCGATGGGATCGGGTGTCGGGTCACCGTCCGGTACTTAGCGCTCGCCTTCCGGTCGTAGGCCTCGTGCACTTTTCCGGAGATCTCGAAATAGATCAGCTGCCCGATCGGCATTCCCGCGTACACGCGGACAGGGAGTTTCACCGACATCTCTAACGTCCAGTAGTTGCAGAACCCGGCATCCCCTTTGCCCGCGGTCGAATGGATGTCGAGACCCAAACGTCCGACGCTCGACTTTCCTTCGAGGAAGGGGACGAACCCGTGGGTCTCGGTATACTCCTCCGTCACGCCGAGGTAGAGCTGTCCCGGCACGAGGACGAACCCCTCCGGGGGGATGCGAAATTCCTGGACCGAGTTCGGCCGGCGGGCATCCAGAGCGCCGTCCACGTACACCGCGAGATACGGGCCGAGATGCACGTCGTAGGAGTTCGACCCCAGGCACTTCGGCCGAAAGGGACGAATCACGATCCGTTTGTCGCGGAGTGCTTCGCGGATATGCGTATCGCTGAGGATCATGACGCTCGCGGCCGACACGGTCCTGAGTATTAAGGGCTGGACCCCGCGCCAGCAGAACTAGCTGAGTAATGGGACGGGGGAGCGCCAGACCACGCCGGCGTACCCAACGACATCCTTCATCGTCTCTGCCTCACCCGAGTGACCCCACCGCAGCAGTGTGGGCTCGGACCCATCGTCCTTCAGGAGAGAAAGCAGGACCGTCGTAGGGGCGATCCCGCACATCGAGATCCGTTCGTCCACCACGGTCCGGAACAGCCCCCCCGCATCCGTCGCGAGGATGCGGTCGAGGGCGTGCTGGTCGAGTCGTTGCGCTTCGGAGACCGGGACGTAATGGGAAAAATCCGTGGAGGCGAGCAGGAGGACGTCACGCCCCTCGATGGCCGTACGGACCACGTCAGCGATCTCCATGAGCGCATCGAACGGTCCGAAGGGTACGGTGAGCGCGGCGATCAACGGGTGGGGCATGACATAGTCCAAAAGGGGCAGCTGGACTTCGATCGAATGCTCGAGCGCGTGCGCCGACTCGTCGACGGTCAACGGCGGACGAGCGAGTGATCGGACCAAGAGATGGTCCACCTCCACGGGACCGAACGGAATTCGCCAGGGTCGGTCCGAAAGAGCCGCTCGGTTCGTGGTCCCATGGTGATCGACGCCGAGGATGAGAGTAGCTGCCGGCGGCCGCTCCTTACTGAGCTCGCGATACACATGAGCTGCGATCGGGCCCGAATACCGGTACCCCGCGTGAGGAACGATCGCAGCTCGGATCTTCCGCTCGGGGGATCGCTGCCGGGGAGGTAGCTCGCCCGGTCCTCGCGGATCGAGGAAGCAGGCTTCGACCTCGTGAGCGAGCTCGGCGGGGTCTGCGGCATAGAACTGACCTGCGACAGCTGGCGGGCGGGGACGCTCGGGCATGCCCTATCCTGTGGAAAGGGTTTGGACCAGCTTGCCCGCATCGACCTCGCTAAGCCGCGCCCGTGGCGTGGTCCACAGCGCCGAGGCTTCGCCGTACCGTGGAATGATGTGGAAGTGGAGATGAAAGACGATCTGGCCCGCGAGTCGACCCTGGTTGAGACCCACGTTGTAATCTTGTGCCAGATGTTCGATCCGTCGACAAACCTCGGCAAGGGCAGCCAGGAAGTCAGCATAGTCGCCGGGAGGGAGTTCTGTGAGTCGGTCCACGTGGCGCTTCGGCACTACGAGGACGTGGCCCCGCGTAATGGGGAAGAGATCGAGAAAGGCGACGGTCTTGGGATCTTCGTAGATCCGATAGGCGGGGGCGCGGCCCGCGACGATCTCGCAAAAGATGCAAGGGGCCTTCGGCGGTTCGCCTCCCATCGCGTCGGCCAACACCTTCGGGCATTAAGGTATTGAGGGGCTGGAACGTCGTTCGTCACGTGCATCGTACAAGGACGGGCCGTCCGCACCGCGGTATCCGTACCTCGACGGCCGGGCCGAGGATCTTCGTGATCGTACTTCTGACCTTCGCACTAGTTCCACTGGCCGGTACGACGTACACGGCGGCGCATTCGACCGGTGCTAGTTCAGGGCGGCCCGTGGGACTCACGACCGATGAGCGGGCATTGCCGGCGGGAGAGGTCACCCATGCGCTCCCTCGAACTACGAACCTTCAACTCGTGGCCACCGTGGCCCCTCGGAATGCCGCCGACTTGGCGGCCCGGGACGCCTCCGTGATCAACCCCAGAAGCGTGAACTATCGTCACTTCCTCACCGAACCTGAGTTTGAAGCCGCATTCGAACCCACGTCCACGACCGTCCGTGAAGTGGAGAGCTATTTTTCGAACTTCGGTGCGCATGGGTTCGTCTCCACCGCGGAGCATCTCGGCATCGAGTTCCGGATTTCTGCTTCCGGTGCGGAGGCCGCCCTCGGCATCACATTCCTCCAGTACGGTGGCTCGGTTTCTCGACCGCTCTACACGGCCGTGGGTGAGCCCCTCTTGTCCCCCTCGCTCCGAGGAGTGGTCACGGGGATCTCCGGGCTCAGCGACTACGGTGCCGCGGGACTTACTGTTCCGCTGGCGACCGGACATGTCGCACGACCCGTAAGGGAAGCCGAACCGTCATCGTTCGTTTTGGGTCCCGGCGGGTCTCCTCAATGGTTCGTGGGGTCTGACTTTACCCAGGCCTACAACGCGAGCGAGCTCTTTCCCCCTTCGACCCGAGTTGCGAACGCCACATTCCCAACGCACGAGGCGGTCGCGACCATCCTCATGTCCAGCTACAACGCGACGAACAACGTCGACCTCCCGCCCTTCGATCCGGCGGTGGTCGCCCAGTACTTCAACGACACGTTCCCCAGCTCATGGCCCCACCCCGTGGTGGGCGGTGTACCCGTCACGATCGACGGTGTAACCCCGCCCCCGCCGGGCTCACTCGGCCTCTACAACGACTCCAC
>JBAUTP010000294.1:0-10695 GCA_049582265.1 Thermoplasmata archaeon | reverse complement strand
GGCCCATAGAACCCGATCCGGCCTTGCCGTTGAAGGGCCGCCATGCGCTGGTCGAGTGCGCGCGCGAGGAGCATCCAGCGATATCCCGAACGAAGGCGGTCGGCCCAGTGCGAACCCAGACGCTGCGAGAGCTCGTCCGGAGCGTAAGGCAGGGGCTCCACCGTGGTTGGCGTACTCATGGCTTCGAATGCATCCTTCCTGAGGCCGACGCCTCACGCGGTCTCGGCGAACAGTTGGTGGGGGTCCTCGAGGTGCGACTTCACCACGCTGATGAATTGCGCGGCGACGGCGCCATCCAGCACGCGATGGTCGAGCGAGACCGAGAGATTCATGAGTTGGGCGGGCCCGATCGTTCCGTCCGGGAGATAAACGGGGCGGGTTACGATCTTGTGCACACCTAGAATGGCCACTTCCGGGTAGTTCAGGATTGGGGTCGCCATGACCCCCCCCAGTGCCCCCAGGCTCGTGATGGTGAACGTGCTCCCCATGAGCTCGGGCCGCTGAAGCTTACCGGCGCGGCCACGTTCCGAGAGGTCAACGATCTCACGGGCGAGCTGTCCCACGCTCTTTCGGTCGGCATCGCGAATAACAGGAACGATGAGACCATCTGGCGTGGCCGTGGCAATGCCGATGTGATGGGCGCGATAGACCACCAACTCGGCTCGGGCGTCGTCCATGTGCGCGTTCATTCTCGGCTGGCTGCGAAGACCGACCGAGATCGCCTTGATGATGAACGGGAGGTACGAGAGCCGTACTCCCTCCTTTTCGACATGTGGAGCCATGCGATCTCGCCAACGAACGAGCTCGCTGGCATCGACCTCCTCGACGTAGGTGTAATGGGCGGCCCGATGCGTCGCCTCGGTCATGTGGTCCGATATCACGCGACGGATTCCACGAATGGGAACGCGTTCGACCCCCGCTTCCTGAGGCGGCGGAGCAAGGGGCCCTGGAGGTAGTACTTCGGCCGAGGAAGGGCCAGGCGCGGGCGTCCCTCCGGATGCGGGGGGTGGCGGAGGAGCGGGAGGAGGCGGCGGCGCCGAAACCGCAGCCGGGGTCCCTCCCGCAGCACCGCCCGACGGCGGTGCAGGCGCGCGGTCTAAGTCTGCCTCCAGAATTCGCCCGTTCGGCCCGGAACCTTTGACCTGGGAGAGGTCGATCCCTCGCTCCGCCGCCATGCGGCGCACGTGCGGAGTGGAGAGGACGCGATCCGGGACTCCGCTGGGTTTGGCTAGGGGAGGAGCGGACGTTGCTCCACCGGCGTCCTGCGGTGGGGGCGGTGGCGGGGGGGGTGGGGACGTTTCGGGGGTCGCCGTCCGGGTCCCCGTTTCACCCGTTAGTTCGAACGTGACGAGAACGCCTCCAACCTTCACCTTGTCGCCGACTTGGGCGTGAAGCTTCACGATCTTGCCGGCGCGGGGGGAGGGAATTTCCACGTTCGCTTTATCGGTCAGTACGGAGACCAGAGGGGCGTCCTCTTGGATCGTCTGTCCTTCGGTTACGAACCAGCGAACGATCTCGCCTTCGGCGACCCCTTCGCCGATATCGGGGAGTTTGAAATCTACGGTCATGGCTAAGCACCTCCGGTCAGCCGGCCCTCATCAGCTCGCGGACCTCATGCACGACGCGTTCCGGGCCTGGAAGGTAGAGGTGTTCGAGGGCATAGGGAAACGGGGTGTCGTAGCCAGCGATTCGAAGGATGGGTGCCTTCAAGGAATAGAGCGCTTTCTCGGCGATGAGCGCGGCCAGTTCGGCCCCGAACCCAACGAACTTGGGAGCCTCATGCACAATGACGGCACGGCCGGTCTTCTCGACCGACGCGAGGACCGCCGCTTGGTCGAGCGGCACCAGAGACCGCAGGTCGATGATCTCGGCGGAAACGTTCTCCGCGGCGAGCTTATCGGCCGCCTCGGAGACGACGGGAATCATGGCTCCGTAGGCCAGGATGGTGAGGTCGGTGCCTTCACGAACGGTTCGAGCTTTCCCCAGCTCGACGCGAGTATCTTCGTCAGGAACATCCCCTGTCACGGCTCGATAGATCCGTTTTGGCTCAAGAAATATCACGGGGTCAGGGTCAAAGATCGAGCTGAGCAGCAGTCCCTTGGCGTCGGCGGGCGTCGACGGGATCACAACCTTGAGCCCCGAAGTATGGGCAAAGTAGGCCTCCGAGCTCTGGGAGTGATAGAGGCCGCCTTTGATTCCTCCGCCATACGGGGTTCGGATCACCACGTGGCACGGGAACTGACCTCCCGAGCGGTAGCGGAACTTAGCCAGTTCATTCACGATTTGATCGAATGCCGGGTAAATAAAATCCAGAAATTGGATCTCGGCGACCGGCTTTAGCCCGTAGAGCGCCATTCCGATGGCGGTTCCGACGATCCCCGTCTCGGAAAGCGGTGTGTCGATGACCCGTTCGGGCCCAAACTCCTTGATGAGGCCGTCGGTAGCACGGAACACACCGCCGTTGACTCCAATGTCCTCCCCCAGCAGGAGCACGTCGCCGTCCTCCTGCATCGCTTGCTGCAGACCTCGGTTGACTGCCTGGACCAGGGTGAGCTCGGTCACGGGTGAACGACTCCGTCGCGCAGAAGCAACGCGAGCGCGTTTCGCTGATCCTCCAAGTTCGGTGTCGGCGCTGCCAGTACGTCATCCAGCATGGTCATGGGGTCGATCGGAGGGGTCTCTTCCGCGGCCTTCAGGGCCGAACTGATCTCTTCCCGAACCGCGGTTCGAAGACTCGCATCCGCCTCATCGGTCAACGCCCCACTGGCTACGAGTTCCGCTTTCAACCGTTCGATCGGGTCGCGGCCCCGCCATTCCTCGACCTCGGCCTCCTGTCGGTATCTCCGGGGGTCGTCGGACGTGGAGTGAGGACCGAGTCGGTACACTTGGGCCTCGATGAGTGTGGGTCCCTCCCCTGCCATCGCCCGTCGCCTCGCCTCGGATACGACCCGATATACCGCGTGCAGGTCATCCCCGTCGACGACCACGCCGGGGAAGCCGTAGGCTTCCGCCTTCTGAGCGAGCGTCTCCGAGTGCGTCTGACGTGAGCGCGGGACCGAGATGGCCCACTGATTGTTTTGACAGAAGAAGATCGTCGGGGCCCTGAACACGCCCGCGAAGTTGAGGCCCGCATGGAAGTCGTTGGAACTCGTGGTCCCATCTCCAAAGAATGTCATCGTCACGACGGCATCGTGGCGCCGTTGAGCTGCCATCGCCGCCCCGACTGCCTGGGTGATCTGGGTTCCCACGGGGCTCGAGATCGAAACGAATCGATATTCTGGGTATCCATAGTGGTTCGGCATCTGACGCCCCTTGATGCGGTCGCCTGCGTTACCAATGAATTGGTCGAGCAGGAGCTTAAGGGGAATGCCTCGGACCAGGGCTACTCCGAGCTCCCGATACGCGGGAAAAACCCAATCTTTGGGGTCTAACGCCATCGCGGCGCCTACTTGAGCCGCCTCTTGGCCCTGGAGGGGGGCATAGAAGCCGATTCGTCCCTGCCGTTGGAGGGTAAGGCATCGCTCGTCCATCGTCCGTGCGACAAGCATGGTGCGATACGCTCGCAGCAAGTCTTCGGGCGAAAGGTCGGAAGGCGTCCCAGGGTCGGGTCTGGAAACGGTAGGTGGGGAGGCCTCCGCCATGGGTTTTTCTCGAGCCGGGCGAGCGGGATTTTTCATATAAGGTTGGGGGCGAATCTCGGGAGAACTCAGCGAATATCCCACGGTCCACGCCCGGCCCAACCGGTAGCGGGGGATTGGTCGTTTGGAACCACACTTCCATATAGTGCCTCTCGACAGAGCGCAAGATTGTCGATGAGCCGCCGCCCTCAGTCGCTGCCCTTGGGCGTACTCGCCCTCGGATTGATCGTCGTCCTCCTCCTATCGGCCCCTTCGGGCGCCGTTGCCAGCTCCCACTCGAGCGCCGTCGGGAGTACTACTCGCCCGTCCTCCCCTTCGCCGGGACTGCCGGCTCGGTCTGCGTCGGACGCAGCTCCTACTGTCGCCGGACCCTACGACCCCCTAGGTCCGTACAACGGCGTCCTGTTCAACTCGAGTTCCTCGCTTCCCACGGGTGACGACAACGCGGCTCTGGGCATCGCGATTGACGCGGCCACCGGCGTGGTCTACGCGGCGAACTACCTTGCTGGGACCGTGAGCGCGTTCGATGCGAACAATGGAACGGTCGTCGGGGCTGTGACCATTACGAACCCGGTTAACGATAGCTTCCTTCGGGGCATTGTACTTGACACGGAAGACGACACTCTGTTCGTCCTCGTCGACAACACGACGGCGAGCGGCTATGTGGCCGTGGTCACCGTCCCCGAGCTCCAGGTCGTGGCGAACATTTCGTTCGCGGGCTACCTGTTCCACCGGTTCGAGCCGACCTTTGGGTCCTACGACCCGACCGGCGACACGGTCTTTGTCGAGAACGAGACCGGGGCCCAAGTCATCGTCATCTCCGGTGCGACCAACGAATGGATCGGTTTGGACTCGGGATTCGGCTGCTCCTCGGCCACGCTTTCGCACTGTGCCTCCGCCGGGCTGGTCCCCGTTTCTACGCTGAACATCCTGGTCGTACCTACGGGCCTCAATCAGGTCCTCTTTTTCAATGCAAGCACGGAGCGGCTCCTTCAGAACGTCTCGATACCCGCCCCGGTGGCCAGTGCGTTCGGGGTCTTCGATCCGCTAGCCAACGTCGTCTATCTGGACAGCTACAACGCCACGAAACCGACCGAACTTCTCAAGTTCAGCATCTCGACAGCCACCGCATCGTTCGCTGGCTTCGTGCACACCGATCCTGCGCCTCCTCCGAACGTTACGGCGATGGCCTACGACCCGCTGAGTAACACGCTTCTTATCGCGGATGCGAACCACACTACGGAGCTCTTCGCCTACAACGCCACCACCGGTAACTCCACCGGCAACTTCACCGGAGCTCCGCTATTCCCAGTCACGAACGACCGTGCCTTCTTCACCTTAGCAATCGATAACGCATCGGACGTCGCGATCGCTAGCGGGGGCGAGAACGATACGACCTTCGCGTTCTCGTTGCGACATTCATTTCGAGAGATCTTTACGTACTCCTCGTTCCCCGAGCTCGAGGACCTGATCGCCGTCGACCAGACTTCGCATCTCCTCCTCGTCCGTGGCTCCCATCCGAACCTTGTCGAGGGGATCAACGCGACCACAGGAACCCTCGCTTGGGTCGACTACCTGGCCGCGTTGGTCACGGATCGGCACGCTGCGTTTGACAACGTTACGAATGTTCTCTACCTGATTCCGAACGGGACGGGGCCCGCGGTGCTTGACGTGATCGCGGCGGGAACCGGGTCGGAAGAGGCACCGATTCCGCTCGTCGGTGGTCCCCCCGCCGATCAGGTCGCGGCGATCGGGCTCGATGACGTGCACACGATTCTCTACGTCTCCCTGGACAATCGAACCATCCAGTTCTTCAACCTCGTGAGTGGGGTTAGAGCCGGCGGGGTCAGCACGCCCGCGCAGATCGCATGCACCTTCGCGGTCAATGCAACGGCCTATCTCGCCTACTTTGCTAACTGCGGGGTCCTCGGGACGGTCGAAACGGTCTACCCACAGAACCACTCGCTGGGGGCCAGCTGGGCGGTCGGTTCCGACCCGTACGCGCTCGCGACGGATAACGGCCGAATCTACGTGGCGAGCGCGCTCGCGGGCAATGTCAGCGTGATCAATCCCGACGCGACCGCGCTCAATGGGAGCGTCCACCTCAACCTCACGGTGCCGTCCTCGGTCGCGGTGGACCCCACGAACGATTTGCTGTTCATCACTTCCGCACTCTCCCGCGAGAGCCAGGTCGCCGACCTTTCCGGTTACCTCAACCACTCCTATCCCGTCATTGGAACATTCAAGGAGCCCTCATCGGTGAACACAACGGAATGGGACCCACAGTCGTCCTCGTTCGTCGGGGCGGAGATAACCACGGGGGAAATGTTCACGGCGACCGAGGTCGTCGCCCCATCGAGCCCGCAGGACCTTGAGCTGAACGCGACGAACGCGACCATCGCGGTTTCATGGACCGGGCCGGCTTGGACCGGCGGCGCGCCGGTCGTCGCGTACGAGGTCTCGGTCATGTCGAACCTCTCCCCCCCGATCGATTCGAGTGTGACGGGCCTTTCGACCCGGCTCACGAACCTCGCGGACGGGGTGTTCTACACGGTCTCGGTGGTTGCGGAGAACCCGACCGGAACCGGCCCCGCCACCACGGCCAACGCCACACCGTACGGAGTGCCGTACCCTCCGACCGACCTAACGGTCCTTGGTATAACGAACACGTCGATCGATGTAGGCTGGCACGCTCCGCAAATCACGGGAGGGGCAGCCAACCTGAGTTACTCTCTGCTCTGGGAACCCGCCGGAACCGTTGACTGGACGGAGGTGGGTGTGAACGGCCTCGAGTCGTACAATCTCACGAAGTTGTCACCGTCCTCCAACTACGTGTTGGAAGTCGAGGCGCAAAGCGACTACGGTAACAGTAACCCCAGCACTCCTGTGACCGTGGCCACGCTCGCGCAGCACAGCCCGCCGCCCCCTGCGGAAAACAAGACCAAGGCCGGGACGACCGGGCTCACGAGAGGTGACTGGCTCGGTATCCTTGCCCTCGCAGCGGCGGTCGTGATCATTGCCGGCGTGATCCTGTGGAGCCGCAAGCCGGAAGCCCCTCCCCCGACGCCGCCGGCGGCGACAGGTCTCTCCGCTCCGGCGCCCCCGCCCGCGACCGATGCTCCCGCTCCTTGGGATGAAGGGTCGAGTTAGCTCAGTTCTTCGGCACTGCCGTCGGAATCGGCGTCGACGCAGGTACGTTCGCTGGCCAGTCACGTAGCACTCGTTCGAGGGTCGCGCGAACACGTTCGAGCTCGTTCCCTTCGATCGCGAGCCGGGGAAGGCGGAGTCGAGCCGGGCCCCAGCCGACGAGCGATACGACCGCCTTGATGAGCTGAACGAACTTGGCATCCGAATCCAATCGGAGCAACGGGAGGAGCCATCGGTAGAGCTCGGCCCCACGCCCGTCCTTCGAGGGGAGGGCGTGGATGAGGAGCTCGACGGATTCCCGGGGCAGCGCGTTCGCCAGTCCGCCCACCCACGCGGTGGCGCCGGCGCCGATCCCTTCCAACAGAAGGTCATCGATCCCAACCACGAGCTCAAGCCGCCGTCCGAGTAACGCGCGTAGCGACGTGATGCGCCGCACGTCCCCGCTCGATTCCTTGACGGCGGCGAGGTTCGTGTGCTCGGTGGCGAGGTCAAGGATCTCCTCGGGTACGAGGTCTGTTCCGTAGGCGATCGGATTGTTGTAGATCATGCAGGGCAGCTCCGTCGCCCCTAGGATCGCGGAGAAATGGGCCCGGACCTCGCGCGGATCTCCGTGATACGCGTAGGGAGGAAGGATCATGAGACCCTGGGACCCGAGCGTTGCGAACTCACGCGCAAGTCGCACCGCGTCGCGAGTAGCCAAGGCGCCCACCGAGGTAACGACCTGGGCTCGGAGGTTCGGCATCTCCCGAAGCGTCCGGAGCATGTCCCGCTTCTCCGTTTCGGCGAGCGTCCCGCCCTCCCCCACCGAGCCGAACAGAATGAGCGTCGAACAACCGTTCTCGACGAGCCACCGCGCATGAGCTCCGAAGCGCGGTAGATCGACTTCGTCCCGCTCATCGAACGGCGTCGTGACCGCCGGCATCACGCCTTGCCACAATCCTGCTCCGCTCACGTCTCAGTCTAGCCGAATCCGCCGGGCGTATAGTTCCTCCCTCTCGCTCTGGGGTCCGAGCTCCGCGTGGGGGGGGTCGAGAGGCAACCCCCCCAGGTCCTAGCTCGAGCGATGCTCAGGATCTCGTGGGAATCGATCGGGACGGTACGGATCCATGGAAATCTCCGGTGTGCGACCCTCGATGAGGCGCGTCATCAGGAGGGAGGTCGCGAGACACGTCGTGATCCCGAATCCCTCGTGCCCCGAAGCTACGTACACATCATCAAGGCCGCTCACCCGGCCGAGTAGCGGAAGGTCGTCGGGCGTCGAAGGTCGAAACCCCGCCCACGTCCGCTCCAGGGGGAGGGAGGCAAGGTTGGGCAAGAAGTGGGCCGCCCGCCGACGTACCAGCTCAACGACGGCCGGCTCGACGCGGGGATCCTCGGTGCCGTTCTGTCGTGATGCGCCTACCCAGAGGGTCGTATCGCCTCGAGGCTGTACGTCAAAGCTGACCGAGAGAGGGAGTTCCGTGGTCCCGGCACGCGCGTACCCGAGCTCGGCGATCTGATGGGTCACGTATCGAGCCGGGACTTCGAATTGGAGTAGATGCCCTTTGCGTGGATGGACGGGCATTCCCGGAAGGACCCGGGCGCTCCCCACGCCGGCAGCAACAACGATGCTCTCCGCATGAACTGATTCGCCCGATTCAAGCGTGACGCGGTGAGAGTCGATGGCGGAGACGGGCTGGTTTTCGAGCAGGCGTGCTCCCGCACGTTCTGCCCCTTCTGCGAAACACTGAGCTGCTCGGCGCTGATCAAGAACCGCGTCGGACTTTACAAGAAGCCCGCCCATCAGGTCGGCCTGCAGATTGGGTTCGAGACGCCGGAGCTCTTCCGCGTCCAGCAATTCTACCTCCACGCCTGAAGCTCGGTAGCGACTGGCCTTTTTGCTTAATTCCCCGGCGGCGTCATCCGAGGTGGCCACCCATACCGTCCCCGTGGCAAGAAAGCCCACTGCCGCTTTGACCTCAGGAGGAAGATTGGACCACAGTCGAACACCGAGCTGGGTCAACGCGAATTGGCCCGGTGACTGGTCCAGCGTCACGACGTGCCCCATGGCTGCCGCAGTACTTCCCTCTCCCAGTTTTCCCGCTTCGAACAGCTTGACGTCTCGACCCGCGCTGGCGAGACGGTGGGCGAGCGCGAGGCCCACGATCCCTCCACCGACGATGACCACACCATGGGTCGTGTTCATCGGACACGTATTCCGTGAACGAACGGGTCCTGCGGGTCGAAAACAAGCACGGACTCACCGGTCACGTAGGCCCGGCCGATGATTTCCGGGATGACTCCTGATGGCTGCACCGACACGCGTGCTTCGAAGACGGTCCCCAGGATGCTCTCCTGACGCCAGACCTGCCCGGGGCGGAAGGTCCCGTCCGCCGTTAAGCACGCGAGCTTCGCGCTCGTGCCCGTTCCGCAGGGTGATCGGTCGTACGCCCCCCCTGGGCATCGCACGAAGTTCCGGCTGCTGTTCGCAGGGTTGATGGGGGGGCCGGAGAGCTCGATATGGTCGATCGGAGCACCTCCCTCCCCGGCGATTCCTTGCGCGGACAGTGCGTCGTGGATGGCTCCCGTCAACTTGGTCAGCGCACCAATGTTCTTCTCGATGAGTTCGATTGGACTCTCATCGACGAGGAAGAACCAGTTGCCGCCCCATGCGATATCGCCTCGGACGGGGCCGTGGGTGGGGACCCGCACCTCCACGTCGTGGCGCGTCCGATAGGATAGAACATTTTGGAATGAGACCTCCCCGGAAGGTCGGAGCACGGTGTCGACGCGCCCGACCGGAGTTTCGATCGCATAAGGACCGGGCTTCAGCTGGGCCCTGTAGGCGAGCGTTGTGACCAGCCCAATCGTGCCGTGCCCGCACATCCCCAAATATCCGACATTGTTGAAGAAAACAACCCCCACTTCGCACCCGGGATCGTGCGGGGGGCCGACCAACGCTCCCACCACCGCGTCGGACCCTCGAGGCTCGTTGATGACGGACGAGCGGAACCAATCGAACTCCATCTGAAGGCGGTCCCTCCGCTCCGCGAGAGAGCCTTGGCCCAGGTCGGGGCCCCCCTCGACAACGACGCGCGTCGGCTCCCCCGCGGTGTGGGAGTCGATCACACGAACCCGACCGAAGCCCGTGGAATCGGGATTCATGACCGAGGCTCCTCGTTGGTGGATCCGTGCGGGGGGATCCGTTCGTGATGTCCGGTCAAGGTTCTACTTCCAGGTCACAAGGATGTTGTCCCGTTGAAATCGGTCAATGACCAGGCGGACGAGCGCAATCACGCCGATCAACATGGCGACCCCCACACCGGCGAGCAGTATCCAATTGGCCGAGCTGATCAGAATGACCGCGACGATCGCCGCAAATGCGGGAATGACGACGAGCATCGAGAACTGTTGGGCGGACCGAACGTCCTTCATGCGACTCGAAACCCAAAGTGCCGCGAATGTCCCAAGGAGGCCCATCAGAGTTCCGAGACCGAGGGCGATAAAGACGGCAGTAAAGTCGGGCAGGTACACGCCGCGGAACACGGGGTCTACGATTGCGTCGACTCCCGCGAAGAACACGGCGTAAACGGCGTACGTGACCGCCAGGGCGGGCAGCAGAGGAGCCAATGCCTTTCCCCACATCAGCTCGGCGTCCGTGATCGGCGTGGCCAGGAGCGGTTCCAGGCTGCGGTTCGTTTTTTCGAGGACGATGCCGGTCGCGGCAATGACCACCGATACCAGGGCCGGTATGAGAAGGAAGAGGACCAGGTCCAGCGTCACCACGGGCCCAGTCGTGGAGAGGATACTTTGTCGTGTTCCGCCCACTGACGAAGCAACCTCGAAGAGACCTTCGGCCACGAAGACGATGGGGAGGAGGAAGACCGACACGAACACGTAGCGGTTGCCTTTGAGCTCTTCAAAGTCCTTG
>JBAUTP010000293.1:0-8048 GCA_049582265.1 Thermoplasmata archaeon | reverse complement strand
GTAGGGAGGTGGCGAAGGAGGAGCGTACTGCAGGGGAGCGCCCGGGGGCGGCGGCGGGGGCGGAGCCATCGGGGCCTGAGCGGCGGGGGCGGAAGGGTCCGCGCTTACGTCCCAGAGGTGCGCACCGCGCTGTCGGACGAGATAGTCTTGGAAGCTCTGGACCAAGGAGTTCCACTCACTGTCCAGCATCGCGTCGCCCGTGCTCGACCCGCTGCCGGGGTTGGAGTACCCTGGCGTCGGGGTAGAATACACGGCCTGGCCCGCGAACTGTCCGCCCGTCGTGCCCCGAGATTCGAAGAGTCCCCCCATGGTATCCCGCGTCGCGTTGGAGATGCCGGTCCCGATCCCGGAGAACGCACCACGGAGCTTGCCGCCCATCTTCCCATGCGCCGTGGCGTCCGCACGGAAGGTCACCTGAACGACGACGGCCTGGGGAGACGGAAGAAACGCCGTCTCGGTATTCCGCCGGTAACCTTCATGCTCGAGTTGGGCGTGGACGGCTCCGGGGGGACCCGGTTGAACCTGGTACCCCGAGAGCTTCCAAAACTCCTGGATCCATGCGTAGAGTTCGGGCTGGGTGGGGGAGGAGAATCGAAACTCCTGGAAGCGTTGGTACGTCGGCATATTGGACTCCCGACATGGGAGCCAGTCTTAATCCTATTCCGAGGCGGTCCACCCGAACCGGGGGGGCTTAAGGAACACTCGGTTCTTCGCCAATGGAACGTGTTCGGATCGGCCAGGGCGAGGGACGGAAGGGCTTCGCGATACGTTCAACGATTTCGGCGAGAAGGGTTGACGTGACCCCACATCCCTCCCGGAAGAAGGACGGCAGGCCGTCGGCAGCGCATCTCGTGCGGTCCCGTCGCCAACTACGGTCGGAGCAGCAACGTTCGAGGGACTCGTACTACGAATTTCTCCGTATCGCCCCGATGAGCCTGGGGTTGTACGTGATCCGGGAACGGGGGATCGACGACCAGCGACCCCACCGAGAGGATGAGGTCTACGTCGTGCTGCGCGGGAAGGGACGTGTTCGCGTGGGGCGGACCGATAGCGGCGTCATCGAGGGCTCCGTGATCTTCGTACCGGCTCTCCGACCTCACCATTTTCATTCGATCACCGAGACACTGGAGCTGCTCGTCGTTTTCGCGCCGGCTTATACTCGGGACACGTCGAGCGACCGAACGGCCTCTCCGCGACGCCCGCATCGCGCACGCTGAACGACGAACGGAGCGTCAGCCGGCCTTTGTCGTAGCGGAGGACGAGCCCGCGGCCCGCTGACCTTCCACGGATTCCTTCTTCCGGGCCGGGCCCTTCTCGATGAACTGCTCGCGCTCGGTCGAACCGTCCATCGCCAGCGTCGTGGTTAGGCCGCCCGAAAGCACTTGAGCGACCTCGTCGAAGTACCCGGTGCCGACAAAGCTCTGGTGCTTCACGGCCCCGTACCCCTCCTCCGTCGCCTGGAACTCTTGTTCCTGCAACTCCGAGTACGCGAGCATTCCCGTCGCCGCGTAGCCCTTCGCGAGCTTGAACATCGATAGGTTCAACGCGTGGAACCCCGCGAGCGTTACGAACTGGAACTTGTAGCCCAGCTCCGCCAGCGTGTGTTGGAACTCGGCGATCACGCTCGCGCTCAGCTTTTGCCGCCAGTTGAAGGAGGGGGAGCAATTGTACGCGAGCATCTTCCCAGGGAACTGGGCATGGATCGCGTGCGCGAACCGGCGCGCTTCCTCGAGGTCGGGTCCCCCGGTCTCGAACCAGACGAGGTCCGCATACGGCGCGTAGGCGAGCCCTCGGGCGATGGCCATGTCGAGACCTCCGGTGATCCCATAGAACCCCTCGGGCGTGCGGTCACCCGTGAGGAACGGACGGTCACGTGGGTCGATGTCGCTCGTGAGCAGTTTCGCCGAAAGTGCGTCGGTGCGCGCGATGACGACAGTCGGTACATCGAGAATGTCCGCTGCGAGCCGGGCCGCCCATAGCTTCTGATTGAATTCCCGAGCCGGGACGAGCACCTTTCCCCCCAGATGGCCGCACTTCTTCACCGAGGCGAGCTGATCCTCGATGTGGAGGCCCGCGGTCCCCGCTTCAATGAGGGCCTTGGTGAGCTCGAAGACGTTGAGCGTGCCGCCGAACCCGGCTTCCGCGTCGGCCACGATGGGGGCGTACCAGTAGATGTCCTCCCGACCGGCCGCATGCTGTTTCTCGTCCTCGCGTCGGAAGGCGTTGTTGATCCGACGGACCAGGGTGGGCATGCTTCCGACCGGGTAGAGGCTCTGGTCGGGGTACGTCTGGCTTGCGTCGTTCGCATCCGCGGCGACCTGCCAGCCGCTCGCATAGATCGCCGGGAGGCCTCCTTGGACCATTTGGACGGCCTGTGTTCCGGTCATGGCTCCCAACGTAGGGACGAAATCCTCGGTGGTGAGCAGGCGCCAGAGCCGGTGGGCGCCGAGCGAGGCAATCGTGTAATCGATCCGTACGGACCCGCGAAGTCGCTCGACGTCTTCGGCGCGATAGGGCCGGGTGATGCCTTTCCAGCGTTCGGCCCTCTTCCACTCGGTACGTAGGCCCTGTGGCTCCTTCATCCCGCTTCCTCTTCTTCGTCGTCGCCTAGTTCGTCGTACGCTCTGACAGTGATGAACTCCGTAAAGGGAGTATGGGTCACGACCTCATCGAGAAGCGTCGCGGAGCGCGCGACCGCCCATCCGGTCGCGTCGTCGGGTTGCTCCTGGCGAAGCGCATCCGCCTCCGTCTCCAAGACCTGCCGAAACAGTTTCGCATCCACCAGACGACCATCTTCGAGCCGAGTCTTCCGCCGTATCCATTGCCACACCTGGGAACGGGCGATCTCGACGGTCGCGGCATCTTCCATGAGGTGGTCGATGGGGACGCAACCCACCCCTCGGAACCACGCGGACAGGTATCGGACCGACACACGCGCGTCGCGTCGAAGGCCGGCTTCGGTGATGGGACCAATGGGCACCTTCAGGAGGTCCTCGGGATCGATGGGGACTCCGCTGTCCGCTCGGTCGATTTGATTGGGTCCCTTGAGGTGCTGATCGAAGACGCGTCGGGCCACATCCACGAGCCCCGGGTGGGCGACCCATGTACCGTCGTGGCCGTTGGCGACCTCACGTTCCTTGTCTTCCACGACCTTGGCCAATGCGGCTTGATTCGCCTCGGGATCGTCGCGGATCGGGATCTGGGCCGCCATCCCACCCATCGCATGGGCCCCGCGGCGATGGCAGGTCCGGACGAGGAGCCGAGAGTAGGCGGTCAGGAAAGGTGTCGCCATCGTCAAGGCGGACCGGTCGGGGAACACAACGGCGGGGTCATCGCGGAATTGCTTGATGAAGCTGAAAATGTAGTCCCAGCGACCGCAGTTGAGACCTGCCGAGTACTCGCGTAGCTCCCAGAGGATCTCATCCATCTGAAACGCAGCGGGGAGCGTCTCGATGAGCACGGTGGCTCGGATGGTTCCCGGCGTGAGGCCCAGCGATTCCTCGGCGTAACGGAAGACATCGGCCCACAGCCGCGCCTCGAGGTAGTGCTCCAGTTTGGGGAGATAGAAGTACGGCCCCGTCCCGCGTTTTACCAGCTCTTTTCCGTTGTGGAAGACAAAGAGGCCGAAGTCGAACAGGCTCGCGGAGACGGCCGCCCCGGCATGCTGCACGTGACGCTCCACGAGGTGCCAGCCGCGGGGGCGGACCATGAGCGTCGCGGGGTTCTTGACGAGCGCATAGTGCCGGCGGTCCGGCGCGTCAAAGGTGATCTGCCGGCGAACCGCGTCCATGAGATTGACCTGTCCCTCCACGGTGCCCGTCCACGTGGGGGAGTGCGAGTCCTCGAAATCCGCCATGAAGACGCGGGCACCGGAGTTGAGTGCGTTGATGATCATTTTCCGGTCCACAGGACCCGTGATCTCGACCCGCCGGTCCGTGAGGTCGGGCCGGGGCTCCGCTACCTTCCAGGTGCGCTCCCGGACGTCCCGGGTTTCCACAGGGAATCCGGGTCGGATGCCCTTCGCTAGGGCACGTCGAAACTCTCCGCGACGCTCCAGCAGTTCGCGACGCCGGGATTCGAAATGTTCCGAAAGACCTGCCACGAAGGATTGCGCCTCCGTCGTTAGCACGTCGTCGAATCGGGGCCCCCGAGGTCCGCGCAAGGAGAGACCCGTCGAGGCGGGAGCTTGGGCAGGCGTTCTCTGCCTACCAGGCTTCCCGAGTCGGCGGGAACGGGACGAGCCGACGGGCCGGTCGGTGGAACGCATGCGTGTACGAGGTGGGCGACTCCCTACCTCCGCGCTACGGAGCGTCCTCCCCTAATTACCTTCGGCCTGGTCGTGTTCGATGGACCATCTTTGCTACTTCGCACCGGGCTTCGGAATTCGAGAAAATGCCCCGTCCCGCGCTACGATGTCTCGGGATTTTCGTGAGCGGCGGCGGCGGGCCGGCGGCCTTTCCCGGAGCCGCGAGGTGCTACGGAGCGGGCGTCGGTGGGGTCCCGTGGAGCACCAGGACGGGACACTTCGCGTGGTGGACTATCCCATCGGAGGTACTTCCCAAGAACAAGCGTCCGGCACGCGATAACCCTCGTGCACCCATCACGATGAGATCCTGAGGATGTTGCTCGACATACGTGAGAATGCTGTCAACGACGTAGCCTTCCACCACGATGGTCTCGACGGGAGGGACGCCCTGGGTGGAGGCTCGGGAGGCCCGCTCACCGAGCATCTTGTGGAACGCTTGGATGTCTTCGGGAGTGGTCATGGGCGTCGGAACGGGCATCGCGCCCACCTGAACAATCAGGGGAACCACGGTGATCAGCGTGAGCCGGGAATTGAACCGGCGCGCGATCTCGATCGCCGCGTCCAAGGCATGGTCCGCGTTCGACGATCCATCGATAGCGACCACGATTCGTTCGAACATCAACCGTTGGAAGCCGCGAGGCCTTCCTATGCTTTATGCCTGCGCTGGGAGGGGCGCTAGGCAGGACCTCCTCGCTAAACATTCGTGTGCCTCCACCGCACCATGGGTGGGATTTTCCAGCGACCGGTCTGCGACATGGGACCTGCGTACGATTTCGCCTTCCGTCCACTCGTGGGTGAACCTGAGGCGGATTCCGGCGGGGGATGCGATGACGACCCCCGAGAGATCGCGCTCCTCGGTGCGCGGGCCGACCCGAAGGACCCCTCCGCCATCTGGATGCGATTCCGTCTTTGCCCGGGTCACACCGATCAGTTGAGACGCTACGATCAGCGTCTCATGGAGTCGGGCACTCCATCGCGTTTTCGCTCCGGGTGATCGGGTGCTCCGCCCGTGTTCCCGATGGCCAATCACTCGACCCGCTCGCGGCCCCAGATGGATGACAGGCGCTCGGTCCCCCTAGCCTCGGCGGCCAATCCTCGGTTACCATGACGGAGACCGCGCGCACCCTCCTGACCGGAAAGTTCTGCGTGGTGACCGGCGCTACGTCAGGCATTGGCGAAGTGACCGCGCGCGAGCTGATGCGAAAAGGCGCCAAGGTCCTCATTGTGGGACGCGACCGCGCGCGTTGTGAATCGACGATCGCCCGTTTTCGGACAGCGGGCGCCGGGGACGTCGCGTACGCCGTCACGAACCTATCGTTGCTGGAGGAGGTCCGCGAACTGGCCCGCTCGATCCAGCAGGAGTACCCACCCGTCAACGTGCTGGTCAATAATGCCGGGGCCATCCACGCCAAGCGTGAAACGACCTCCGAAGGGAACGAGCGTACCTTGGCACTCAATGTCCTGAGTCCTTTCCTTCTTACGCGCCTCCTCGAACCCGACCTCCGATCTGGGGCTCCCTCCCGTGTCGTGATGGTGGACTCGGAGGCCCACCGAAGCGCCCATCTCGACCTCGACGACCTCGATACCTCTCACCACTATCGAGCGTTTCGTGCGTACAATCGATCCAAGCTCGCGCTCCTTCTCTTGACCTATGAACTGGCCCAACGCTGGAACGGGATCGACATCCGAGTGAATGCGGTCCACCCGGGGTTCGTGCGATCCGGCTTCGGAAAGAATAATCCCGGATTCTTCGGCGAAGCGCTCGCCTTCGCAGAGCTTATCGCGGGGGTCTCGCCCGAACGCGGGGCCAGAACGGTCGTCTTCGCGGCGAGCGACCCAGCGCTCGAAGGTATCTCGGGAAAGTATCTCGCCCATCGACACGAGGTTCGGTCTTCGCGCGCCTCGTATGACACGACCGTCGCAGGTCGGCTCTGGGCGCTCGCCAGCGCGAGGACCGGGCTACCCCCTTAGGTCGCCGGCGGTGGGTTCTCCTTCCGCTCCAGTGCCTTCGCAAAAGCGCGCAGCATCGCGCCGGCCGATTCCAGATGTCGGGGGGAGAGCTGTTCTACGTTGACCCCGACGGGCACCTCGAGAGAGAATCGGCCGACCGCATCGACCACCCGGCCCCAGACCGAGAGGGCATTATCGATCGACCGGTCCACCGCGCGGGACTCGTCCCCGTTCAGGATGCCATTTTCCGCGGATTCGGGGAGGTCGGCGCCGAGCCATCGAACGAATTCCGCGTCGGCCTCGTCGGCGAGGGGGGCCACGCTCAGGAGTACGGGAGCGGGAACAAGCCCTGACTGCCGACACAGTCCGTCGTAGGAACGGACGAGCTGGAGCACGGCTTCGCTATCGAACAGGATCTGCGTTGTGAAAAATCGCGCTCCTGCGCGCGTCTTTTGGAGCATCCGATGGGCCTCCCCGGTCCGCTGGGGGATCGCGATGTTCCCCAGCGACCCGTCCGACTGGCTCAGGATTGGGGCGCAGACACGATTGGCCTCGGTTACCGGCGGGCCGGGATACGGGATGTAACGACTCGAACCCCCGACTAGCACGACATGGTGGACGCCTAAGCGGACCGTTTCCTCGGTCCACGCGGCGAGCTCCTCCGCGGAGCGCATGTGCGCGACGACCTTGTTGACCACGATCGCGCGCCCCGTCCCGTCGCCCAGCTGCAGAGCGAAGTGGCGTGGATCGCCCGAACGATAGTAGGGCCGTCCGTCGTGATTCTCGTCCACAAGTTCGGGGACATCGATCGCATCGACCCGGGCGACGGAACCCACCAGGCTCCTCACCTCGTCGATCCGCTGGCGTAGTCGCGCGGGCGGAATGCGGTGCTGGGGAGGTACCGGCTCAAAGAACAAGGGACGGTCCTTGAGCGCCTCCGTCATGCTACGCGTCATGGATGGGTCATTCTCTCGTGGGCCGCGGGATAGTTTCAAGCTACGGCTCTGCGATAAGAGCCTTCCCCGAAGAACCGCGATTGCAAGGGGCGCAACCCCGGGTCATCGGAGGAAATGGCGTTGAACGAGCTCACGCGTTGGAGAAGAGCGTGAGGGCGTTCTTCCCCAGAATCCCCTCCCGGTGCTCCTCGGGCAGGTCGAGGCCCGAGACGAGGGCAACCGCGGACCTGATGGATTCGAGCGGCCAATCGGACCCATAGAGGATCCGCTGGGGGTCACCGACCGTGACGATGGCGTGGTAGAGACGCCGTTGGGCTCGTTCGAACATCCGGGGGTAGTACGGTGCCCGAGGTGACGCGAGCAGGCCCGAGGTATCGGCATAGACGTTCGCGTTCTTGTAGACGATCTCGGCCGCCTCTTCCATCCATGGGTTGCCCATGTGGCACAGAACAAACCGGACGTCCCGGTAACGGACCGCCACCTCATCCAGCTCGATCGGTCGCGCGAATTTCACGAGTCCGCTGGGGTCCATGGTGTCTCCCTGGTGGAGCATCACCGGCAGCTTTCGATGAGCCGCAAACTCGTACACAGGTTCGAGCCGAACGTCGTTAGGGTAAAACGCGCGGTACCCCGGATACAACTTCACGGCGGCCAAGTTCCGGACCTTGGACCATGCGGCCAGCGCCTCGGCGACCGCGTCGGCGCCTTGGGTCGGGTCGACCGTAGCGGCGGGACGGAGCCTTCCTTCGCTCTTCTCGGACAACGCACTTGCTTCGGCGGTCGCGGAGCGAGCGTCCGGTGCGAACGGTAGAGCGAGAAGTACGGCGGAGTCAATC
>JBAUTP010000292.1:0-4949 GCA_049582265.1 Thermoplasmata archaeon | reverse complement strand
ATGGACGAGCGTGCCCGTTTTCGCTTGACCGAGACGGGAAGCCTGTTAGTAAGCCGGCCTCAGGGCTCCATGGCCAGTGTCTCGATCTTTGCCGGAGAGGAGCCTTACCGTGCTTGGGGCGACCTGCTGCACTGCCTAAGGACCGGAGAAACGGCGTTTGATTACGCGTTCGGCATGGGTCATTTCGAGTATCTTGCGCAACATCCAGAGGCCGCGGCGACGTTCAACAGATTGATGGCCTGGTCAGTCGGGGTTGCTGGAGAGCCGCTGGAAGGGTACGACCTGGCGCGCCACAAGCTTCTTGTCGACGTCGGCGGCGGAAAGGGCGCACTCATCGCTTCGACGCTACGCGCATACCCTCACTTGCGAGGGATTCTGTTTGACCAGGCCTCCGCCGTTGTGGAAGCACTCGCCGTGCTGCAAAGTTCGGGAGTGGCGGATCGATGCGAGATTGTGACGGGCTCAGCGTTTAGTGCCGTACCTCCGGGGGGAGATGTGTATGTAATGTCCCGCGTTTTGCACGATTGGGCGGACGATAAAGCGCTCCTCTTGCTTGCCAACTGTCGCAAAGCGATGTCTAAAGGCGGTGTGCTCCTCCTCGTTGAGGGCGTACTGGTGGAGGGAGTCGCCTCGCCCTCACGTCTCTGGCTCGATCTCGTGATGATGGTGATGACGGGGGGACGTGAGCGCACGAAGGAAGAGTGGCACGCACTTCTCGGCAAGGCAGGCTTTTCACTCACCGCAGTTCGGCCGTCCCGGCCCAACCAGGATCTCATCGAGGCACTTGCGATCTGAGGGAGCGCGAGCCGGGCGATTCGCGCGGTTCTGCTGGGACGGCCTTGATCCGCACGGCGGGGGCCCCGAACGCCGGCGTGGTGGCTCCTTCGGGTCCCTGGTAAGCCAATGCGCCCTCTCCTGAATTTGAACGGACGCCTCGTCTCCGTTCGAGTTTTGGCCGTGGGAAAAGGATAGGACTCGCCGGGCGGTTCAAACATGGCGAAGGATGAGCGGACGTTGCCATACCGAGGTACTCATCGCCGTCGGCCGGCGACCGCACGCGTCATTCGCCTCGCGTACTCTTCCGGATCCAGATATTTCAGCGAGGAGAGCCGACGCCCGCCCGGGGACGACCCCGAGCTTATGGGCCCCTTAGATTGACCCAGCATGAGGTCACCGAGAGATATGGTCCACGCTCCGACGCCCACCAATGTCGAGACCGGTTCGACCAGCCCCCCGACCGACTGCGAGTTCTGTCGGCGTCTCGAGGGTCCTTCAGAACTTCGGGACCGGGTCGTGTACGAGGACGACTTCTTTTTGGCGGCGCACCGGATCAACGACGAGGACCTAACGTTTCGCGGCTACCTGTTGATCCAGACGAAGCGACACGTATCCGATCTCGCGTCGCTCACCAACGACGAGGCAGTCCGCTTGGGTTACGTGCTCACCACACTAAGCCGCGCGCTGAAGGAGTGCACAGGGGCCGCGTGGGAGTACTGCTTCTCTTTCACGGAAGGGTGTCGCCACGTCCACTTCCACCTCGCTTCCCGATACGCGGGACTTCCCAAGGAGTTCGTCCGCCTCGAATTTGCTGCGTGGCCGGGCGCCCCGCGGAGCGACCGTGACGGCATTGTCCGCCTTAGCAAGGAACTGGCCGCGGTCGCCCGCATGTCCCCCTGATGCCGGACCGGGTTCGGCCCGCTGTATGAGCCTCTGGGAGTATGTTCTACGTCGTGTCGGGAGACACGCGCGGGCGGCGGCCCGAGTATACCCTTACACGTGCGAGCCAGTCCGCCTATTCGACTTCGAGAAGGGCACCCCGATAGGGTCTTCCCGCCGTTCTTCCCCAGGGGCCGAGCCGGGACCGCCCGATCGCGGACGGTGCTGGATGTTGGAACCGCGGGACAGGCCGGCCTGCGAGATTGTAGATCAGGTGCGCTCCGCTCCAGGCGCTTGGGTTCGCGAACGCTACCGAGTCGGAACGGGAGATCTGCTCTGACTGAACATCCGACCGGCTGAACTGACAGGACAAATGACCGGCCCCGGGAAGGGGTCAATCTGGTCAAGGAAGACGTTCGCCTCCGAGGACGGGACAAGAGGCGACGGGCTTGCGGGTTTGAGACCATGGACAAAACGTATCATGTCCAATGAAGCTCGACAGGCGCCTTCGGACCACCCTCGGTGGTCCACGCTCGGGAGCCGGGGACCTTTGACTTGCTTGTTGACAGCGGGTCCCTCGCTGCCGCCTTGTCCCCCACTGCACGGTGTCCTTCCAGCGGATGCGGGGAGCAAGTCTGAAGTCATGACTCTGTTCTTCCGAGCGCGACAATGAAACCGCGAGCGTTCCTCTTCGATCTTGACGACACGCTCTACGACCATACCTTCTCCTGTCTCCAAGGGCTGAAGGTGCTCTCCAGACAGTACCCCGCGCTCCGAGGTGTTCCTTCGGAACAGCTCGAGCGGGAGTACTCGGCACATATGGAACGGCTCCCCCTCATGACGTTACGAGGCGCCCTCCCCAAAGAAGTCGCTCGCATGGAAAGGGTTCGGCTGCTGTTCCGGGAGCATGGTGAGGACATCAGTCGCGCTGAGGCCAGGCGCCGCGCCGCGACCTATCGAGCAGCGTGCCTGAGGTCGCAGCGTGCGGTCCCCGGGGCCATCCAAGTCGTCAGGAACCTGGCCAAGCGCGGTCACCCTATCGCGGTCGTGACGAACAATGCGGTACGGGGGCAACGACAGCGTCTCGAAGAGATCGGGGCGGCGCCCTACGTCGATTCCCTCGTGATCTCCGGAGCCCTGGGCTTTTCCAAACCGGACCCTCGAATCTTCCAAACGGCCCTTCAGCGACTCGACGTGGACGCTTCTCAATGCACGATGGTAGGAGACTCTTGGCGCAATGACGTGGAAGGCGCCAATGGCGTGGGCATCCGGGCCATCTGGTTCAACCGAAGGAACGAGCTTCTCCCCCTCGGGCAGCGGGCTCCGGTGCTCTCCTCGTATGAGCCTCTGAACGAAGCCCTACGGGTCATCCTGGCGGACTAGCCCGTTCGCTCGCCTGCTTCACCGCCTCCGCCTCGCTTCGGACTGTTATACCTCAGACCCCACGGAGGGTATCGTTTCGAACCCTGGAGAGGAATCCACCGTGTCCAATCGCTTGAAACTTGGTACTCGCTTGTCCCGCCGGGCAATAGGGGCAGCTGGGCCCCTCTTCGGGGCGAGGTTCTAGTTGATGTCGAATTCGTTCCCTTCGGGATCCTGCATCATCACGCCGTACTGATCGATCTCGGGCTCATCCCATGCCTCCAATATCTTCGCCCCGAGACTGACCAATCGCTCCGCCGCGGCGTCCACCCGCTGCTTGCGTATTTCGAGTGGTACTGTCCGGCCCCCACTTTCGGGAAGGTCAAGATGGAGGCGATTCTTTACGACCTTCTTCTCCGGGACTTGGTGGAACCATATTCTGGGCCCAGCTCCGCTCGGATCGGCAATTGCATCGCTCCCCGCGTAATTCTCCTCGTCGGGAAGCCCCTTGCTCTTCCAGAACGCCCACCAGCTATCGAATCCTTCTGGCGGCCCCTCGATGGAGTATCCCAGTGCCTGGGTCCAGAAACGAACCAGTCTCTCCGGATCTGCGCAGTCAACTGTTATCGTGAACTTTGTAGGCATGCCCATCTCGGGGACTATCACTAGTGGGCCAAATTAAATGTTGACGACTCACGGACCGAGCAGGTCGGCAAGCCGCGTGGACGAGGCGGCAGATAAATTCACGGGAAGTGCTTCATGATCCGGCCTGCCTGGAGCTGGGGCCAATGGCCTAGTTAGGCCGATTCCTCGCCGCGGGGAATTGTCAACCCCTGACCCATTGAAATATCTTTCATCCCCCGTGTTTCCATGTCCGACGGGCGCGACCCTCGGAATCACCGCGCTACGAGGGTCGGACACACCCGAAATCCCCGCCCCGTGAGCCTAACCACCAGTTCGGTCCGCGTTTGGTGATTACGCCGCGGCTTCGATTGTGATCGGGCCGGGGAGTTCGTCCACTACCGAGAATCGAACGCCCGGGGTTACTTGTCATGGCTTACGCTTCTGAGATCCGCGTGCTCTGACCGTTCTCCCCCGCTTTAGTGGCCGAGCGAAGTACCGGCCCTCGGGAGGTAGAAGGCTGTGCAGCAGGGGGTACACACTCGTCCGATGTCCGAAGACGATCAGGACGACGTAATCTCCGTCGATGGCGTAGATTCCTCGCCAAGGGGGTATTCGCAAGGTCCAGACATTCTGGTAACCCGAAAGCTGGTGAACATCTAGTTCAGGCGACGGGGACCGCGGATGTTGCGCGAGTTGCTCGAAAGCCTCGTCGAAGCTACTCTGCACTCGACGGGCGAGCCGCTCGAAGCTCTGCCCGGCAATCGGGTCGGCGAATACCAGGGTGAACATTCAGCGTGACCGCGAGAGTCGATGTCTCCTACGGAAGCTGTCCAACGACTCCCGAGGAAGAAGCAATGCGCGTTGCACGTCACGACGAAAGTAATCGGGGGGAATCTCATCCATCAAGTCCTCAATGGCTTGAGCCGCACTCTTCCCTCCGACTTGATAGTCGCGCAATCGATTGCGCACGTTGTGGGGAAGGGTGATGGATGTCAAGCGCTCATCCGCAGCGGCCATTGAACTGCTATTACTCCAATAGGACTAATAGGTTTCGCGGCGGCATCGAGACCGCCGGCTGTCGGACGGCGGGCCGAGACACGGGGGGCTTGAGGCGAGTGGTAGAGGAATCGCCCGCACCCCGTGCGGGGTCTGGGATTCGAACCCTGCATGGGTTCCCATAGTGGAATTTCGGGGAGAGGGATTTGAACCGCCCGGCGGTTCAAATATCGTCAAAAATGATAATCGAAAGCCTCGGAGGGCAACTTCATTCAAACATCTTTTAAGGGGATCAGGACACTGGATGGGCA
>JBAUTP010000291.1:0-3694 GCA_049582265.1 Thermoplasmata archaeon | reverse complement strand
TACTGACCGCGCTCGTTCTTTTCGAGGTATTTGACCATATCCCACACCGTAAGGAGCGCCACGGTGGCGCCGACCAGGGCTTCCATCTCAACCCCCGTTCGCCAGACCGCCTCGGCGACCGCCTCGGCCACCACACCCGACCGGGCCAACCGGACGGTCACCGATGATCCGGTGAGCGGGATGGTGTGACAGTGGGGCAAGAGCTCCGCCGTTCGTTTCATGGCCGCGATCCCGGCGATCTCCGCGGCGATGCGCGGGTCGCCCTTCGTGACGTTCCCCACCCGGATCGCGCGGCGGCTCGAGGGTGAGAGAAGGAGCTCGCCCCGAACGCGTGCGGAACGGTAGATGGGCGGTTTAGCGTGAACCCGGCGCTGCTGCACCAATGGACTTCCCTCCCGAAATTCCCTGGCGTGCCAGTCGAGCGAGCACCGTTTCGAGCTGGAGTCGGTCCGATGCGCCCTCGGCTAGACGGAAATCGATCTCGCCCAGGTACTCGACCAGGTCGATCTTGGCGAGCGGAGGAACCTGATCATCGGGAATGTCCGGCAGGTACGTGTGGATCGCGCGGAGGATGTCCTCGCCGCTCGCTCCACGCTCGGCAAAGAGCGCGTAGAGCTGGTGACGGGAGCCCATGAAATCGCCGCGCAGGGCGGTTCCGAGCATGGCCGCGACCTCCGACTTGAGCGGAGTCGTGACCACACCGGCCAGTGTCGCTTCCGTGACCGTATCGGCGAAGGTGGCGGAGATCTGAAGGAGATTGATCGCTCGTCGGAGGTCTCCCGAGCTCGCTGCAATGATCGCGTCGTAGGCGGCGGGCTCCACGTTCTTCCCTTCGGCGCTGGCGATCCGCTCGAGCTGGGGTCGCATCTCACCGGCCGTGTACTGATGAAAACGGAACACCGCGCAGCGAGACTGAATCGGCTCGATGATGCGAGAGGAATAGTTGCAGGACAGGACGAATCGACATGCCGCGGAATGGCGTTCCATCAGGCGACGCAGAGAGGCCTGAGCCTCCGCTGTGAGATTGTCGGCCTCGTCCAGGAACAGGAGCTTGAACCCCACGCCACCGATCGGAGCACTTCGGGCATAGCTCTTGATCGTCGTTCGAACGGTCTCGATCCCCCGTTCGTCCGAAGCGTTGAGCTCGAGGAAGCTCTGCCTCCACTCATCACCGTAAAGGTCGCGCGCGAGCGCGATGGCGGCCGTCGTCTTGCCCGTTCCGGGAGGGCCGGCGAACAGCAGGTGGGGTAGGCTCTTCTGCTCGGCGTAGGCGCGCAGCAGCGGGACGACCGACTCTTGGCCCACCATGTCGGCCAACGATCGAGGGCGGTACTTCTCGACCCAAACAGAATGGCTGTCGGACGCCGCCATCGAGGCCCGAGGGACGGTCGGCACCACATAGTGTTTGCGAGAGGAGCGGGGGTAACATGGTTGCGGCGGAGCCTATATCCCGGTCGGGCCTGACAGGTCGAGGGAACGATGGTGCGGGACCGGTTGGCCTACGTGCAGTTTCGTGGAACCATTCGCGAGCGCTCGGTCGAGCCCTATCTGCAGATCCTGCACGCGATCTCCCAGCGCCGTCGTATCAAGGGCGTCCTCCTTGACATTTCGAGCGGCGGAGGGGGCGACATTCCCTCGACGGATTTCTATCTCGCGGTGAAGCGTCTTGACCAGGCGAAGCCGGTCGTGGCTTCGATCGGATCGCTCGGCGCCTCCGGCGCGTACATGGCCGCCATCGGCGCCCGCAAGGTCTATGCGTACCCCGACTCGGGCGTGGGCTCGATCGGCGTGGTCTTGCCTCACATCGCGGTGCGCGAACTCTTGACGCGTCTTGGGATCGAAGTGGAGCTCCTCCACCAGGGTCGACACAAGGACGCCTACCAGGGTCTGCGCCCGTTGACGGACGAGGAGCGTTCCAAGCTCAATGCCGTTACCGCGCAGAGCTACCAGTCCTTTGTGGAAATGGTCGCTCGTGAGCGGAAGAAAACGGTACCCGAGATCCTGGAGCTCGCGACGGGAGAATTCTGGAGCGGTGCGCAAGCGCTCAAGCTGGGACTGGTCGACGCACTCGGTGACCGACAGGCAGCCCTCGAGGACCTCGCCCGTATGACCGGGGTCCCCGTGGGAAAGGTCGTCCGCATCCAACCACCGCGCCCCTTGGTGGAGCGACTCATGGGGGGCGGCATGTCCGTCCTCACGGAATCGGTCCGCACGAGCTTTTTCGAGTCGCTCGAGGATTGGCTCCTGGACGGCAGCGAATGGCGACGCTGAAGACCGTGTTCGTAGAGCTTAAGCACGCTAAGGAGCATTGGGAGGACGATGCCGGATTCTAAGCGCTCGGGCTTTCAGTCGGCCGCGGGCCTCATCCAATACTACGACATGGAGGAGAGCCGGTCGCTCAAGATCAACCCCTACATCGTGATCGGACTCGGGATCGGCGTCGCGATCCTTGTGGAAATCCTGACCTTTGTCTTTCCCTAGCTCGGCGCGAGACCGGGCAAGTACCGTTCTTCTCCGGTGTGGCCGAGCAAGAGCACTTTCGACTCGGGCGATTCATCGAGAACGTCGTAGCCAGTTCTCCGGGCAAGCTCGGAGGCAAAGCCCCGTATCTCATGATGGGTGGGGACGTGGTCCCGTCCCAGGCGCTGACGAGACTTTCCCATGTAGACGTAGCCTTTCGGTTCGATGAAATTCGGTCGGGCGAGAAGGTCGAGCTCGGCGTACTCGTCCACCCAACCCAGGTTCCATCCGCGCACGAGCGTGTGACGAAGCACGCGGCGAGTGGGGAGGTCCCGAACGATGTCCAGGGACTCGAGCAAACGATCCCAGGCGCCGCCGTCCGTCGGAAGTGTCAATCGACGAAACACCTCGCGATTCGGTGCGGTGACCGATACGTAGAGTTGCGTCGGAAGCGGATGGAGGGCGCGCAGTGCGTCGGGGTTCGTACCGTTCGTGACGAGAAACGTGGTAATGTTCCGTGCGTGACAGAGCGCGAGCAATTCGTTGAGCTTGGGGTAAAGCGTGGGCTCTCCGGTTAGCGAGATCGCGATGTGGCGGGGCATCTGGGCTTCGTCCCAACGTTCGACCGTCACGTGGGAATCCCCCTTGAATCCCGAGAGAATGCGTCGTTGGGCCTCGATGGACCGGTCGAGAAGACCCTCGGGGTCGTCGTACTCCGGCATCATTTCGTCGTTCTCCCAACCTTGGTTTCTCCAGCAGAACCGGCAGTGAAGGTTGCACGAATCAATCGCCGGGGACATCTGAACGCAGCGATGGCTTTCGATGCCGTAGAATCGGCCTTTGTAGCAATCCCGACCGTAGACCAGGGATTGCCGGGTCCAGTGGCACAGCTTGACCGCGCTGTGGCGACCCGTGAGCTGGTAGCCCTGACCCGCGAGTTCGCTCGACAGGTCCTGGTCTCCCATGACGGCCTACGAGCGGGCGACATCCATTAAGGCTTCGGACGTAGAATGGGAAGGACCGACCCCCCCGCCGCGAAATCGCGGACGCCGCCGACTGCGAGGGGTCTAAGCGTTGAAGTTCGTCGGCCCCACGATTGCTCGAACCGTTCGGGCGAGCCTTCCACCCCCGCCCATCTCCTCCGCGCGACGGTTACGCGTGTGACCGGAGATACGTCGGAGAGGACATAGACGAAAGCTCAGGGAACGGATTTACCCCTGGAATGGCCTAGTGC
>JBAUTP010000290.1:0-6035 GCA_049582265.1 Thermoplasmata archaeon | reverse complement strand
CTCTGGCGAAAAGAGCTCACCTAGTCCGTCGCCGCACGCGAGCGCCCTCCGGAGCGCGGTGCCCCCACGAATATGAACGAGCGGTCCTTCCGTATCGCATGGAGACGCAACCGTTCGACCTCATCGTGATCGGGTCCGGGTCGGCCATGACCGTCGGGCATGCCTACCTCGAACGACGCCCGGGCGCGCGGGTCGCGGTGATCGACAAGGATGAACCCGGCGGTATCTGCCTCACGCGCGGCTGCATTCCTTCGAAGCTCCTCCTGTATCCGGCCGGGGTGGTCCGTGAGGTGGAGCGTGCGTCAACGTTCGGGATCGAGACATCGATCCAAGCGATCCGCTTCGAAGACGTCATGCGACGCATGCGTAGCTTGATCGACGAGGACATCTCCCAGATCCGCTACGGCCTCGAGCACACCCCCAACCTAACGTACTTTCACGCGGCGGCCGAGTTCGTCGCGCCCTACACTCTCCAGGTAGGTACGACGACCATCACCGCGCCCATGATCCTTCTCGGCCTCGGCTCGGAAGCAACGGTCCCCTCCGTGCCCGGCCTTCGCGAGACCGGCTACCTCACGAGCGATACCGTGCTCCAGCTGACGACCCGTCCGGGGGCGATCGCGATCGTGGGCGGAGGCTACATCGCCGCGGAGTACGGGCACTTCTTCTCGGCGATGGGATGTGAGGTCACGATCGTCGGTCGGAATCCGCGATTCCTTCCCGGGGAGGAGCCCGAGATATCCGAGACCGTCCGTCGAGCGCTCGGTCGCTATGTGAGGATCCAAACGGGACAGGAAGTCGTCCGGGTCGAGCGCGTGGAGGGAAGGAAGCGTCTTACGCTCCTAGAACGGTCCACCTCGCGGACGAGCTCACTCACGGTCGACGAGATCCTGATCGCTGCGGGTCGCGGACCGACGACCGGCATCCTCCGACCTGAGCGTGGGGGCATCGATCTCGATGCGCAGGGTTGGGTCCGGGTGAATGAATTCCTGGAAACGTCGCAGCCCAAGGTCTGGGCGTTCGGTGACGCCAACGGCCGTTACCTCTTCAAGCACAAGGCCAACTGGGAGGCCGAGGTCGTCTACGAGAATGTCCTACTCGGTCACCGGCGGTCCGTAGACTACCACGCCGTGCCGCACGCGGTTTTCACGTATCCCGAGGTCGCTGCGGTGGGCCTGGGCGAACGCGCGGCGCGGGAACAGTTCGGAGACGACCGGCTCCGTATCGGGTTCTACTGGTACCGTGATACCGCGAAAGGACAGGCGATGGGAGAGACCGAGGGGTTCGTGAAGGTCCTCATCGACAGGTCCACGTCGGCTGTCCTCGGTGCCCATGTGGTGGGGCCTGACGCGGCCAACCTGATCCAAGAGGTCGTGACGATCATGTACACGCCGACGCGTGCCTTCGAGCCCATTCGCGATGGGATGCACATCCATCCGGCATTGAGCGAGGTCGTCGAGCGGGCGGTTCGCTCCTTCCTGACCCCGACGGAGTACGCCGAAGCCTGGTCTCGTGAACGCAACGCCGCTCGGGAAAGGAACGGTCCGAAGACGTCCTAGTGCGCCGCATCGGCAGGCGTTGGAGACACGTCGTCGGGCTGTTGTGGCCGGCCTTCGAAACGCGCGCGTGCCGCCTCGTAGAGCGTCGAAAAGTCCTCGTCCCCACGACCTAGCTCGAGAGCTTCGTCGGCGAGGCGACGCACCTCGCGGGTCAACGCGAGCTTCTGGTCCACGCTCGCGGCGGCGTCCTCAATGAGACGAAGGTCCTTCCGCGCCAAGGCGAGACGGAACTGCGGAGCGTACTGTCGTTTCACGAGACCCTCCTTCTTGCTGTCCATCATCGCCGAGCGCGCTCCGCCTTGGCTCAGGACCTCAAGTAGGCGGGGTCGCTCGATCCCGAGTCCTTCCCCGAAGACCAAAGCTTCGGCGAGAAGCGCGACATTCCCGACGGTGAGCAGGTTGTTCACGAGCTTCATCGCCGATCCGGCACCCACCGGACCCATGTACTCGATGGAACGGCTCATACGTTCCGCATAGGGCCGGACTCGCTCCACGTCGCCGGTGTTCCCACCCGCAAAGAGGATCACTTGGCCCTCACGAGCGGCAAGGACACTTCCTCCGACGGGCGCGTCCACGTAACGGATCCCTTGTTTGGTGAGCCGCTCCGCGATCTCGCGGGCCTCTGCGGGTGCGATCGTCGACAGGTTCACGAGCACGGACCCTTCCGCCATCCCGCGCGCGAGGCCGTGTCGATCGAAGGTGACGCGTTCGACGGCGCGCGCGTCGCTGACGCAGACGAATACGACGCCGCTCGTGGCGAGCGTCCCGAGTTCCGATGGGTGTTGCGCGGCCCGTGCGCCCTTCGCGACGAACGCTCGGGTCTTCTCGCCCGTTCGGTTATACACTACGAGCGGAACGCCTTGGGATTGAAGGCGCGCGGCGTGGGCCACGCCCATGAGCCCAAGGCCGAGGAACCCCACACGCCCACTATCGAGCGGTGTGGCCATGGCGGGTTCGAGCTTCGTTCGCATTTAACCAGTAGGCTCTTCGACGCGGCGAGCCCCCGAGGAGCGCTCGAGCTTCCGAGCGTCACCGAAAGGCGGCGTATAATCGGCGCCGAATAACAAGAAACCCGTGTGGGTTCCGCCGGTCTCCGGAGGGTTTAAGAGCGGGTACTCCTTTCACCGAATCCTCACCAGAAAGCACAACCCTACTCACCCCCTGGTCCTCCCAGGGGGGCCCCCGGGAGATCCACCTCCCGGGGGTTCGGCCTTTGTGATGTTTCAAAAAAAGCAACGGCTCGCTGAATCATCTGTGGGTCCCACAAATTCACGAGACGGAAATTGGGGGGATCCGTGGACATCCGCCGGCACACGAACCGGCGCGAGCGGTCCACGCAAGCAACCCCCCCTGGCGAAGCGGGGCGAGGCGCGTCTACCGCTTGGCCTTCTTCTTTGCCTTCTTCTTTTTCGGCATGTGTCCAAGCCCCGGCCGTGCACCGGGATTGAGTTCGGGGATAACGCTCGTCGGCTATGTACCTTGTGTTGAAGTCTCTTTTTCCAACCCACCGCGTTCGAAGTGCGATCTCGCACGCGAATCACATGCGTGAGATCGCGAAACGATGACCCCAACTCGTCCGCACTGGCTCGACTCGTAATCTGGAAACGCTCTTCCGTCGCCCACGATTATCTACTTCCAACGAACTGCCGAGTCCATGGAGGACCCTCGACTTCTCGTGACGATTCCTCCATCGACCGAAGTGGATCAGGTACTGGCTTGCCGGTTGCCCGGCGTGCCGGTCCTCTTCGCACGTGATTTCGGTTCGACGGCACGTGCTTCGATCGAAGCCGCGCTCATAGGTCAGCTCGACCGTCAATTGCCTCAGCTGACGCCGGACCTTTTGCCCAATCTTAGGTTCGCTCAGTCCCTTTCGACCGGCGTAGATCGATTTCCGTTCTCGAAGTTCGGCGCGAAGGTCCGTATCGCTGGTAATGTCGGCGCCTATGCGCCGTCCGTCGCGGAACACGCGGTCGCGCTCATCCTAGCGCTCGCGAAAAACATCGTCACGTCGGACCGGATCGTTCACGACGGCCGACTGCGCCCGGTCCCGAACTCGCTCGTTCTCGAAGGGCGGAGAGCTCTCATCGTAGGATTTGGTGCGATCGGGCACGAAGTGGCCCGTCGATTGCGCGGAATGGGGTTGACCATCGAGGGGATCAGTCGGGACGGTGCATCGGACCCCGGGGCCGACCACGTGGCCCCACTCGTGGAGCTTGGGGACGCCATGGAACGCGCCGATGTGATTGTGAACTGTCTTCCATTAGCCCGCGACACGTTGGGCGTGTTCGGGAAGGCGGAGCTCGCGCGCCTTCGGCCCGAGGCTATGTTCGTGAACGTCGGCCGCGCGAGAACGATCGATGCCACGGCCTTCTGGTCGTTTCTCGAGGAGCACCCCAACACGCGGGTCGGCCTTGATGTCTGGTGGGACGAGGATTTCGCTTCGGGGCGATTGAAGTTTCCCGCACCCCTCGAGCGCTATCCCCACCTGATTGGTTCACCCCATTCTGCCGGCGCGACCTCCGCTTCCCGGGGTCGGGCTTTCGAGCTGGCGTGCCAGAATCTCGCGCGTTTCTTCGGAGGGGAAGATCCGCTGTACGTGGTCGATCGAAGGAACGCCGAGCTCGAGGACCCCAGCCCATGAAGGGCGGAGTTGCCCACGAAGGGTCCGGGAGCGTGGCCGGTATCGACCTCGCGGGAAGCGAGCGGCGCTCGACGGGGGTGGCCCTCATGGACCGCGCGTTTCGCGTTGAGACCTGCGTGGTCAGGTCCGACTCCGAGCTGTGGGACTGGATTTCCTCCGGTCACCCGCGTCTCCTCGTCGTCGATGCGCCCCTGTCGCTGCCTCGGGGCCGGGCGAGCTTGGACGTCCGATCCCCGATTCATTTCCGGAAGTGCGATCGCGAACTCCGACAGATGGGGATCCCCTTCTTTCCGGTCACGCTGGGCCCGATGCGGATGCTGACGGCCCGAGGGATTCGACTTCGCGACCGTCTTGTCGCTGAGGGCTATGAGGTGCACGAAGGGTACCCCGGCGGCGCCCAGGACATCTGGGGGATCTCCCGAAAGCAGGCGGGTGTCGAGCGGTTGCGACGGGCGCTTCGCCGACGGGGCTGCTCCGGAACGATCGAGCATCGGCGCATCACGCACGACGAGCTCGATGCCGTCACGCTCGCTCTGGTCGGCCTTGAGCTCCTCGATGGCCGGGCGCTCATCATCGGAGATCCGAGCGAGGGGACGATCGTGCTTCCTAACGTACCCACCGAACCTCCCGGGGCCGGCCGATTGCCGCTCCGTCGGGCCGAACGAACTCGGCAGCCGACCCCGTTTACGGGGAGGGAGGGGGAGGACGGTCGGTAGATGGATCGCGCGCCGGAAGAGCCGAGAGGAGGTCCATGACCCCCTTTCCCAGCCACTGGCCGCCGTCCACCGTCAGTACGTGGCCCGTGATGTAACGCGCGTCGGGCCCTACGAGGAACGCGACCGCCGAGGCGATTTCCTCGGGTGCCCCAAAGCGGCCGGCCGGAATTTCCCTCTGGATCATTTCCACGAGCTCCGACGAACGCCAGAGTTGCTGATCGGTACCCTCGGTATGCACGGGACCGGGAGATACCGCATTCACCCGAATGCCCTCCCGTGCCCATTCCACAGCGAGCGTTCGAGTGAGAGAGACTACGCCAGCCTTCGCCGCCGCGGAATGGGCCGTGCCCGGCCCTGCCATCCAGGCATAGGCTGCCACGATGTTCACGATCGAACCCGATCCGGATTCTCGCAGAAGAGGAAATGCGGATCGACAACAGAAAAACGTGCCGTCGAGCACGATCCCTACCACCGCCCGCCACCCGTTCGGAGAAATGGATTCGGCCCGAGCGATGAAATTTCCAGCCGCGTTGTTAACGAGGACGTCCAGCCGGCCGAACTCGGACCTCACACGGTCGAACAGCGCCTGGACTTGATCCGGTTTTCGCACATCCGTCACCTGACGGAGGACCTGGGCTCCCGCTCGCTCGAGCTCGTCGCCGCCCGACCGTAAATGCGATTCGAGACGCGAGGCGATCACGAGGTCATAGCCGCTCGAAGCCAGCTTCCGTCCTATCTCGAGTCCGAGACCTGTTCCTCCGCCTGTGACCAAGGCGACCGGTTTCGAGTGACTCGAGTGAGAATCGGTCATTCTCAGGGGGACCGAAAAGTGTCGGAAAGCCTTTCCGGCCTAACGCGCTGCCCTCCCAATGACTCCTCCGGGCATGCAGCGCCTCGGATTCCAAGGTCCTCACACGAGCGAAGAATCCCGATGTTGATCGAACGCACGTTCACCCTCGGTGGGTACATCTGTGTGGCGCTGGGGGTCACGTTCGTGGGGACTGCCCTGGCGCTCGGTCCGGTGGCGTGGCCACTCCTAATCCCCGGCGTCATGTTCACCGGTTTCGGAGTCTTCTTCCTCTCCATTGGTCGAGACGCCCGACATGAGCGGCTCGAGCT
>JBAUTP010000289.1:0-6597 GCA_049582265.1 Thermoplasmata archaeon | reverse complement strand
GAGACGTCCCGAGGCCGATCGTTTCCAGGCGATCGTACGCGCATCGTCCGTGGGGAGGTACTCCCGGAGCCCGTGGAACTCCATCCCTGGCCCACGGAGAGAGAGCGCGGTCTGACCGACGAGCCAGCTGCGAAGTCGCGGCGGGGAGGGAAGTCGAGCTCCAAGGAATCGAGGGATCGCCTCGAGCTTCCAAGGTGTGCCCAGGCTCGCGACGCGGAACGCGAACCCGAACGTGTCATGGGCGACCACGATCGTGGGGCCGAGGTCGAACTGGCCCCGAGCGACCGGTTGGACGACATAGGCGATCGTCTTGGACTCCCCCGGCTCCCACCAGGTCACCAGGTGATCGAGTCCGTCCCTCACCTCGATGCGGTCCGCGTGGGAATCGAAGATCTCCGCGTAAAACCCTCGCGAAAGGTTAGAGCCGACACGCAGCCCCACGAAACCGACACCGCCTACCGGGACGAACGTGCTCGATTCGAGTCGCTCCGCCCGAAGATTGGCGGCGCAAAATCCGCGGGTCGTGGAGGCGAACACCAGGACGTCGGTGCCCAGGAGCGCGAGCAAGAAGACGGAGATGAGGATCAGGACGAGATTCAACGTATAGAACGCAAGGATGAGGGCGATCAACGCTCCCACGGACACGCCCCAGCCGCGCGGGCTCAGGACGACGAGCGAACGCGCGGCCGGGGCCATCATCCGTCGGTCGCTCCGTCAGCGCGGTACTTCGATCCGGTCAAGCTCGTCTCGCAAGAGCCTGCGCAGCCGGCCGTGCACCCCGGGGGTCCCTCCCTGGGTGTTCGCGTCCTGCAAAAGTGCCTCGGGGCGAGCGAAGATGCGGTGGTTGAGCGCGCCAAAGGCCAAGCTTCGAATGTCGTCCGGGATGACGTAGCGACGACCGTCCAAGAGCGCCGCGGCGCGTGCGGCGAAGAGGAACTGCACGCTCGCGCGAGGGGAAGCGCCGAGCACGACCCGAGGGTCCTGGCGCGTCTCGCGGACCACGCGCGTCAGGTACGCGATGAGCTCGGGGCTCACGTACACTTCGCGAACAGCTCGGCGGAGATGTTCCACCTCCGTAGCGGGGACGACCGGTGCGGGAGGTCCCGCGGCGTCGACCCGGTCACGCGAGGTGAGGATCGTCATCTCCTCCGCGTGGGAGGGGTAGCTGAGCACCCAGCGGAACAGGAAGCGGTCGAGTTCTGCCTCCGGAAGGGGATAGGTCCCTTCCTGTTCGATGGGGTTCTCGGTGGCGATCACCATGAAGGGGGAGGGAAGGGCGTAGGGACGCCCGTCGACGGTGACCTGTCCTTCTTGCATCGCTTCCAAGAGTGCGGATTGCACCTTGGGGGGAGCGCGATTGATCTCATCCGCGAGCACGACGTTCGCGAACACCGGACCAGGGCGAAACTCGAAGCGCTGGTCCACGGGGTGAAGAACGGTAACGCCCAGAATGTCGGTCGGCAGCATGTCCGGAGTGAACTGGATCCGTCGAAACGTGAGGTCCAACGCGTTCGAGAAGGTTCGGACCAAGTACGTCTTCGCGAGGCCGGGCACCCCTTCCAGCAAGACGTGACCGTTCGCGAGCAACGCGATCGCCAAGGCTCGCACCGCGTCGCTGTACCCCACCACCGCGCTGCCGATGGTTGCCTCGAGCCTCGCTAAGAGGTCAACCCCTTCTCGGCCAGGCTCCCACGTAGGACCAACGGCGGAGGGCACCCCTTGCACGTCGGCGTGGGAGAGAGAGGGAGTCGGGTCCGAAGCTGTCGCAGAATTCGATCCGATGGGACTCATGAGGCTCCTCGAAGGATGGCCATGGCTTGGCCGTACTCGGTGAGCATGTCCGCCAGGTCCTCTTCGAGATTCACGCGAGCCGAGGCGCGAAGCAGGCCGAGCCACGATTTCGACGTCTCGGTGGCCTCGATCACGAGAAGGCGTCGGTGGAGGCCGACGAATCGTCGATAGAGGGACACAACGACGTCTGGAACCGGAGGGCCGGGCAGGCGGCGGAGGCTTCGCGTCCCATCGATGGCCTGCGGGGGAACCCCGTGGCGCAGTGCAACCTCCTGGACGAACAGATTGTAGAGCGCCCCGAGGGCGGGAAAGTAACGGCCCTGTCGGAGCGACTCCCCCACCGCCGCTTCCGACGCCTCCATCCACGACCGTCGGAAGGGGAACGGGGCGAGGAGAGGAGGAGAGGCAGGGCGGCACCAGCCGATCCATCCGAGGGTGAGCACGAACAACAGGAGGCTCGGGAGTCCCAACGGGAAGTTCGAGAGAAGCCCCCAAACAAAGGCTTGACCGCTACTCGTCATGGACCCCCGAATCCGATGGAGGCGCGACGGGTCGTGCTCCGAATGTCGTGACGCGGTCGTAGAGGCGACGTATCGGAGCCTCGGCATACAGTCGCCGAAGAAGGGACACGAGATCGTCCCGTCGCCAGTCCGTCATCTCGCCGTATCGGACCGGTTCGTACAGCGCGTACAGCCGAGGCAAGAGGTCGGCGACGTAGCCCATGTCGGCGCGAATTCCCGCCGTGATGAACTCTCGATGGGTCCACTGCAGCGGCGGTCGCAGACCGAAGGCCTGGATCACGTCGTTCTCAGCGGTCAAAAAGGCAAGTCGGACCGCTTCGGAGTAACGAGATGCGTTGATGAGTCGCTGCGTCTCCTCGAGGACGGGTGGGACCGTCGCGGTTTCCCCACCGGGTGCCCCGCCTACTTTCTCACGATCCTGACGAACCACGGTTGCCCCGACGCGTATCTCGCCAGCGGAGTCCCGGGATAAGTACGTCCCCCCTAGCGCTCCGTCGGGTCGTGCGTACGCGGATTCCGCGAAATCGGGTTCCAAGGCAGGGAAAGGGTTGGGCAGGTCTCAGCAGCAGCCACCGCTACCGCAACCACACCCACCCTCGGTAGAGGGAGCGGGTGGGTCGAGGGGGGAACTCAGCTTGAACCCCGACATGTCAAGCTCGTTGACGAAGTCGATCCGAAGCCCGTTCACGAGCTCCGCGCTCGAAGGGTCCACGAGGAAGGAGAAACCGTCCACCGGGACCACTTCGTCTCCGTTGCGAGCACTGTCGAGAGACATACCGAGCTGGGGGCCGGCTGAGCTTCCGCATCCTCCATCGCCACACCCGCAGCCCCCGCCGCCTCCGGCTTGGAGGTAGATGCGGACCGCGGTACCTGGCTTCTGAGAACGCAAGAGTTCCTGCACCCGACGCTTGGCCTCTTCCGTAACTTCTAACTTCACCGTCATACCCGGGGCCCTCCTCGAACAACCCCGGGGTTGGAAGGGGGGCGGTGCTATTTAACAGCCCAGTGGGTCACGCGGAGAACGATTTCCCGCAGGAGCAGGTTTCTTTGGCGTTCGGGTTGTAGATCTTGAACCCCGAGGCCTCGAGCCCCATCAGAAAGTCCACCTTGATCCCTTCGAGCAGGGGCGCACTGGCGCGGTCGACGACGACCGTGAGACCGTCCTGGGCGAACGCCACCTCATCGCCGGTCTCTTGCTTATCAAATGTCATCCCGTAGGTGAGCCCGGAACAGCCGCCGCCCTGAACGAAGAGCCGTAGAGCGGCACCGGGCTTACCCTGCTTTTCCATTATATTCGTCACCTGCTCTTGCGCGGAGGGGGTGACCTCGATATGAACCATGGGCATGCCTACCCATTCTACTCCATCGGGGCGTAAAAGCCCTCTGGAACGCCGGAACCACCACGTTGGGAGGTTTTTAAGGCTCCGTTGCCGTAGCATGGCTGATGTGTCGACTCCTGGGATACCTTGGACCGGCCGGCGGTTCTGCCGAGCCCTGGCTGGTTAGTAGCGAACGCTCCCTCCTTCGCCAGTCGGACGCTGACCCGAAAGGTCTCCAGGAGGATGGTTGGGGAATCGCCTGGTATTCGGGAGAGGATGCTACCGTTTCCGTCACGAAGGGGGTCCATGGAGCCCATTCCCCCGACGAGCGAGAGCGTTTCATGGAAACGGCCCGGGCGAGAGCGCGCGGCCCGCTGGTGATCGGCCATCTGCGGCACGCCAGCAACCCCTTGAAACTTCCCCGCGAAGCGCTCCTTTCGCTCGAGAACAGCCAACCGTTCACGTTCGAGGGCCTCATCTTCGCTCACAACGGGAGCATCCCGTTGCCGACAGAGACGCGAAGCTACCTCGGTCGGCTGGATGACGAGGTCAAGGGAGTCAATGATAGTGAGGTGCTGTTCCTCCTCCTCGCCCACCACCTCGAGAAAAGCGATGATCCCCTGCGCGCCTATGCGGACACGGTCGGTTCGCTCAACGAGGTGTGGGACAAGGCCGGGGCGAAAGAGGGACACTCCTTTTCCGGTCTCAACGTGCTCTTTAGCCGGTCGCCCGACGAGCTCTGGGCGTTCTGCCTCGCGCAGGGCGAACACGGTTGCGGCCTCATGGCGCGCGACCTTCCCTACTATCAAATGACCTATCGGACCGACCGCGATGTGCTCGTCGTGGGGAGCGAACCGTTCGACAATCGACCGCAGGGTTGGCAACCGCTCTTGAACGGAACCTACCTCAATGCGGAGCGCATCGACGGTCACCTTTCCGTCCGCACGGGCCGTCTATCGATCCCGATGAGCATGCTCCCCACAACGTGAGGTGGGGACGACTTCGACCCTAGCGAGGTATACCGATGGTGGAAGTTCGCACGGATGCCATGCTGCGCGAGTTCATGCCGAAACGTACGGTGACCATGGAGGCCCCGGACGTGCGGTCCTTGATCGAGGGGCTAGAATCGATGTATCCGGCGCTCCGACTACGTCTCCGGGATGAAACCGGGGCCATGCGCCGATTCGTTCGAGTGTTCGTGAATGGGGAAGAGATCTCAGCGTTGAATGGGCTGAGTACGAACCTTGCGCCGCAGGACACGGTTCACATCCTGCATTCCATTCAGGGTGGATGACCACGGGTTTGATGCGCGGGACCTATCCGTGCTCGGCACCCGCAGCCGAGCGTTCGTTCAGGGCTGAGCGAATCCTTCCTCGGCGCGCTACATGGGCTAACTACTTCGCATCTTGAGTGTAGGGAAGGCGAGTCCACGCCCGAACCTGAGCGAGCGTGATTTCCGTTGCCGAGCGAGATGCTGTCGGGGCCCGACCTCGGCGGCGGTTTCCTCTTTCAGTTGAGCCGCGAGCCCGGCCCTCGGGGCGCGCGTTTCACTTTCCACGCGCAGGACGGCGGGGTCGACGCGAACGGGCCCCCGAAGGGACCTCTCTCCCCCCTCGAGTTCACTCATCCGAGGGAAGCATGTCAATTCGGAGGACCCCGATGCTGGCACCGGTCGTTCGACCAGCCCGAGACCGCTGCGCTCCGCGTACGAGTGGCCTACAATCGAATGCGGTTTGTGATGGAGGCCATGATCGCTCAACTGTACGCCGATGCGCCCGTACCGATCGTGGAATGTCTTCGGGAGTTGACCGAGAAGGCTGGCCCTGCCCTCGAGAAGGCAGGGATCGGCTGGGCCGTCTCGGGGTCCGTGCGCGATTGGCTCCTGGCTCGTGCGGTCTCTCCACGCGAGGTACGAATTCTCGTGACGGAGCGGGGAGCGGCAGTGTTAGGCGAACTGTGGTCCGACCTTCTCATCGAGCCGGTGGGAGTCACCGAGCTGGACGTCCCCGGATCCGTGGTGGGAGGAGAAGCGTTCCTCGGCACGATGAAGACCGGGACCCGGGTCCGTTGGGTCGAAGCGTCGGTCTCGGGCAGCGTCCCGGCCGTGCGCGAAGGAATGACCATACCCATTGTCCCGGCGCCGTGACCGGAATGGCCTGGGAACTACGCTCGCCGCTCGAAGGGTAAGTTCTTAGCTCGAACCATCGAGCCTCCTACCGTGGCGGCGACCATTCTTCGGGTGATCCCGGAGCATCTCACCCCCCACGATCTGGTCACGTATTCTCGATGCCCCCACGAGATGGAGCTCACGCATCGCCACGCCGCCGTCGTCCGCCCGGGAGATCCCGCCGTCGAACCCGAAGAGCGCGACAAGCGGCCCGGCCACCATTCGCTCTTGTTCCCGCCGCCGCTCAATCACGTCACGGTGTTCGAGGGTCGGCTCGACCTACGCCCCACCGACGTTCTGGTGTACGCCGATGAGGGTGAGCACGGACTCCCCGTGATGTTCGCCCCGGAACAGATACGGACCGACCCCGCATTCACGGTCCACGGGGCCAACCTCTTTGACGATGAGCTTCGGTTGAGCGGTAGGCCCGACTTCATCGTCCGCCGGTCGGCCCTAGAGGTCTTCCCGATCGAGTACAAGGCGACCCACCTCTTCCCCGGCATCCGCGGCTTTCACGGGAGAACATTCGACATCATTCAGGTCATCGTGGAATGCCGACTCGTCCACGCAGCGTCCGGCGTACGACCCTATCGAGGGGTCCTCCTGTATGGGGATGCCGCCGGGAGCGGAGACCACGAGGGTTGGATGGAGGTCGAATATGGGCCGGCGGAGGAGAACTGGCTCCACTACGCGCTCCAGACGATCCGCTCCGATGAGGAACGAGCACCGATCCCGTCCGTGAACAACTGTTTGAACTGTTCGCCGAATCGGCTCAACCTCTGCCACTACGCCACCTGCG
>JBAUTP010000288.1:0-36624 GCA_049582265.1 Thermoplasmata archaeon | reverse complement strand
TGGTCCTCAAGGCGTTCTTTATCGAGTACTCGTTCGTCACCCTGGTCGGCATCGCGATTGGTACCGCGCTGGGACTCCTCATCGTGTGGAATCTGACGCAAGGCCCATCCGCGGCCTCGGTCGGGGCTTCGACGTTCACGGTCCCCTGGCTGAACCTTCTCATCATCCTCGCCGCGGCCTACGGCCTTGCCATGCTCGCGATCGCTCAGCCATCGCTACGGGCGTCCCGGCTTCCCCCCGCGGAAGCTGTCCGACCGACCGAGTGATGCGCCGCGCGTCGAGGCCGCGGTACCGGTCCGAAGAGCCAATCTAGGGCGCCGGTCGGCTCAAGTGCTCATGGACGACCCGCCACGAGCCGGCGTGGTAACGCAGGACGGAGGTGCCTCGGCCCTCTCCTGAGCGACGACCCGCATCCGTTTCCCCCTCCCAGCGAAACCGGTAGGCCACGACGGCGATCTTGTCGTCGCGAACGAGCCAGCGTGGGTCCTCGATCCGGTACACTTCGTTCCGTATCGCGGCCCAGTTTCGCTCAAAGACCGACCGGATCGCTGCGATACCCTCGTGGGTGGACCCATCGCTGAACCAATAGACCGCGCCGGGGTCCACCAGAGGCGCAACCTCGTCAAATCGATGCGTGTTCGTTCTCCGAGCGTACTCCACGAGCCACATTTCGGGGTCGTTCATGCCTCCTTCCGCGCCCGACATCTCAACATAACTTCGACGGCCGCCCACCGTGGATCCAGCCTCCCGCCGGCCCTCGATCGGGCCGATGGGACATTCGCTTCGTTGTCTCCCCTGGAGGGAGCCGTGAGGGTCCCGCACGGCTGGGTTGGTCGGAGGCCGCGGGTCGGGCGTTCCGTACGGAGGCCCGCGTCCCGCGAGGACGACGGCCGGTCCGGTTCTCCTCCGCCTGAAGGTTTTTGCACTAGCTCCCCGGCTTCCATCATCGGATCCATGACCGAGGACAGCGAGCGACCGAGGTTCCGAGAGCACTTGCACGACATGCGAAAAGCGATGGGTGGCATCGGGCGCGACGTTAAGACGGATGTCGTCGACGCGCCCCACCTGGCCGAGGAAGCGACCAAGAATGCCCTTGCTCGGGCCGCAGGGATCCGACGGACTCCACTCCACGAGTGGACCGAGTCGAAGTCCGACGACAAGAAGTAGCGAAGCGCACACCCCACCGACGCGACTCCCCAGGGGTGGGAGAAGTCCGCCTCGGCCCCTTCGGCCCTTTTTTCTCCCACTTCGGCTATCCCACGGCCGGTCCGCCCAGGGGGGCTGAGAAGCCTACCACACGGGAGGTGAGGAATGCGGCCCGAGACGAGGTACGCGAAGAGCGGCGATGTGCGAGTCGCGTACCAGGTAACGGGAAAGGGTCCCCTAGACCTCGTCTGGGCTCCCGGTACCGTCTCGCATCTCGACCTGGACTGGGAATGGCCGCCCCGGGCGCGATTCTTCGAACGGCTGGGCTCCTCGTTCCGCCTCATCCGGTTTGACAAGCGCGGGACCGGATTATCCGACCGCCCTACGAACGCGGCGACGCTGGAGGAACGGATGGATGACATCCGGGCGGTCATGGATGCGGCGGAAAGTGAGCGGGCGGTCCTGTTTGGCCTCTCCGAAGGGGGGTCCATGGCCTGCCTCTTTGCCGCGACGTATCCCACTCGGACCCGCGCTCTCCTCCTCTGGGGGGTCCAGGCCAGGTGGACGCAGGCACCTGACTACCCTTGGGGTCCCACGCGTGAGCAGCAGCTGAGGATCATCGACGAGATCTCGGAGAAGGGGGTGACCCTTGCCTACATCACCGGTCCCGGCTATGGACTCGGAGCGCACCCGGACCCGGACCTCCTCGAATGGTGTTTCCGGTACTCTCGCGCCGGGGGAAGTCCCAGCGCCATCGCGGCGCTCGAGCGCATGGTACTCGAGATCGACACAAGGGATGTGCTGCCCGCGATCCGGGTGCCCACCCTTGTGATGAACCGAACGAGCGACCCCGTCGCTCACGTGTCGGCCGCGCGCAGTCTGTGTTCCATGATCCCCGGCGCGAAGTTCCTCGAATGGCCGGGAGCGACCCACGGCTTTGCGGACCTCGCGGACCAGGTGATACCCGCGATCCAAGAGTTCGTGGCCGGACCCCGATCCCCACCTCGGTTCGGCGGAGCCCTTGCGACGATCCTCTGCGTCACCCTCGACGATGGAGGACCAGGGAAAGCGAGCGAGCAGGACGTCTCTCGACAGACGCTTCAGGCCCAGGCAGAAGAGCTCACGCGTCGGATCACGGCTAGCTACCTGGCACGGGATGTGAAGCGAACCCGAGAGGGGTTTCGAGCGATCTTCGACGGTCCCAGTCGAGCAATCCAGTGTGCTGGCCGGGTCCAGGAGGCCTTGAAGGAGCTCAGGCTCGAAACCCGCATCGGTCTCCACCTCGGCGAGTACGAGCTCGTGGAGGACGACGTGGGAGGAACAACGGTCCGGATGGCCGCCCAGATCGCCACGGTGGCCCGCCCGGGTGAGATACTGATCTCGAGCACGATACATGACCTCGTTTCCTGGTCGGCGTTCCGATTGGAGGACCGGGGCTCTTCTTCGCTCAGCGGTTTTGCCGAAACCCGGCATCTCTTCCGTGTCGGCTCCCCGGGAGGCGGGCGAACGTCCACCTGAGGACCCCTAACGGTCGCGCTGAGAGCCCGGGCGCGGGATCGTTCCTTAGCGAAGCGCCGGTGCGCCTCGTGAGATGGGACGCCTAAACCCGGGAGGGATCCGAGTGACGAGCTTCCCCTGGAGCACCTTCGACACCGACCGTGCGATCTCCTCCTGGATCGCGAGCACGTCCGTCAACTCACGGTCGAATCGGTCGACCCAAAGGTGCTCTTCGGTCCCCGCGTCGATGAGCTGGACCGAGATCCGTAGCTTGTTCTGGGAGCGACGGACGCTTCCCTCGAGGATCGAACCTACCGCTAGCTCACGGCCGATCTCTCGAATCCCCTTCACAATGCCCTTGTAGGGCATCACGGAGGTGCGCGCCACGACCCGCAACCCCGTTCCTCGGGAAAGGTGCATGATCATCTCCTCGGTCATGCCATCCGCGAAGAACTCGTCGGCGGGGTCGGGGCTCATGCTCGCGAAGGGTAGGACCGCGACGCGCACGTAGGATCCGGGTTCCTTCGGAGGCAGAGAGCTCTTGGCGCCCTCCGCTAAGATCTCGAGACGGAAGATGCGGCTAGGGAACTCGACGTTCTTCAGGTACGGGGCCACGACGGGTTGCCAGTTCAGAGGCAGTTTGTTGTGGATCTGGTCGAGGACCTGTTCGGAGACGCAAATGCCTCCGGGGTCAGCTAGGGGTTCGAGACGCGAGGCGACGTTGACCGCGTCCCCGACAATGTCGCCCCCTCGGTCGATGATATCACCGACATGGATCCCGATCCTGAGGCGGATCTTCTCGAGAGACCCCGCGGACGCGTTGCGCGACCGAAGGACGTCCTGGATCCGTTGGGCGCACCGCACGGATTCGAGCGCGCTCGCGAATTCTACCAGGAACCCGTCACCCATGGTCTTGATCACGCGTCCTCCGTGTTCCGAGAACAACGGTCCGAGCAGCGACCGGTGCTCTTCGAGAAGGCGGAAGGCGGAGTCCTCGTCCCGTTGGGCGATCGAGGTGAACCCGACCATATCCGTGAACATGATCGCGGCGAGCCGGCGGGAGCCATCGGGCACGTCTCTACGAGGCTCGGCCGTCACGTTAAGGTTCCGGGCTCGAGCGGGCCGCTCCGTGAACCATCCCCCTTCTCGGTTCGCCCGTGAGTCGACTGCGGTGTCGCTATCCGGGGCCAGCCACAGCGACTGAGTGGATCGATGGGAACTGGAACGGAGCCTGCTGCCAGGTCTTGCCCGCATCGGGCGAGACGAAGAGCTGACCGGTAGTGGTACCGACGTAGATACCGGTCGGGGCGATTGTATCACACGCCATCCCCTCCCGATGCGTCCCAAAGTCGCCCGGGAATCGGGTGGGCGGCATGAGTGTGCTCCATTTCTGGGTCGATTCGTTCCACTGATAGACCTGAAAGCCACCGCGGTACGTGAGACGGTTCTCGCTGTGGACCGGTACGAAGAAGGCCCGACCCGGAAGGTTCTGGGCCGTCGCGACCACGAAGCCGAAGTCGTCGTCCAGAGACTTCCCGATCCGCTCCCACCGGTCCCCAGCGTTACGGCTCACGTAGATGCCGCCATGATCCTGGCGATACAGGGTGTCCGGCTTCGCCGTGTCGAGAGCGACCTTGTGCACGCACTGTCCGACCTCAGGGAACCTCTCCGGACTGAACGGGGTCTCGACCCCTTGGTTCGCCAGTGCCCAATTCTTCCCCCCGTCGTCCGACCGGAACAACCCGGCGGCCGAGATCCCGGCGTAGATGCGATTGCGACGGGTGGGATCCATGAGGATAGTGTGCAGGCACGGTCCTCCATTCCCGGCGTTCCACTTCGCCTTCGTCGGATGCTCGTTGAGACCTACGACCGGCTCCCAAGTGGCTCCCCGATCGTCGCTCCGGTGCAAGGAATAGGGGTCGATGCCCAGGAAGAGCGTATCGGGCTCGCTGGGATGGCCTGGCTCAAGGTGCCAGAGGTTCGCCACGGGATATTCCGGGGGAGGCGCGTCGGGGTGCTCCGGGTCGAATCGAGGCCGCCGGGCCGCTTTCGCTTCGAGCATGGGGGTACCAATCTCGTCCCACTTCTTCCCGAAGTCATGGGACCGGTAGAGAGCCGGACCCCAGAGCCACGAATTTACGCAGGCGTAGATGTCACCGGGATGACGCGGGTCGGCGGTCATATGGAAGACTTCGTAGCCCGATTCAAACCGAGACGCAAGCTTCCATTTCTTCCGCGCGACGTCCCCTTCGAGGATGTAACCTCCTTTTCGCGTTCCTACCAGGATCCGCACTTTCTTGCTTGCCATGTTGATTGCCGTGCCCGACTCTGTTCGACAGCCTTGGAGTCGAGCGGTTGCGGCGTATTATAGCTGCGTTGATGGAAAACGCCGCCCGAACGAAACCCGGCGGCCCGTTGGGGCCATTTGCTCTAGAAGCAGCTCCCCGCACGGAGGCCCCGAAAGCCGCCCCTCCGGGCGGCAGCCAGTGCCGACGTCGTACGGTGCGTCACGCCTACGGCCTACCTCCGTTCCCCATCTCGAGCCCCGGAACCGTCATAGGGCTGTGGGGAAGACCCCGGACCCGCGAAGATGAGTTCCCCTGACGAACCCCCCACGTTCGAGCCTCCCGATTGGGCGAGCGAAGCGCGTATCTCCAATCTCCGAGCGAACGCGGATCGCCTCTCGGCATCCTCCCGTGCCGAGACGCTGGTCCTCGTGGAAATGGCGGGCATGGAACCAGGACTTGACGTGCTTGACCTTGCGTGTGGCTCCGGAGATCCTACTCTCGAGGTCGCCGCTCGGATTTCCCCCGGAGGTCACGTTGTGGGGATCGACGTGTCGGACGGCGCGCTCGGAGTCGCGCGAGAGAGGGCAAGTCGGGCAAGGCTCACCAACGTTGAGTTCCAGTGCGCCAACGCCGAGGACCTGCCGTTCCCGGAGGGAACCTTCGACCGGGCGGTGAGCCGATTCGGCGCCATGTATTTCGAGGACCTGCCCCGGGCCCTTCACGAAGTTCGTCGGGTACTCCGTCCGAAGGGCCGCATCACGCTCATGGTGTGGGGTCCGGTTGACCAACCCTATTTCCGGTGCACCCTCGGGGTCCTCGTGCGCCACCTGGGGTGGAGTGACCTTCCCAAGAACCAGTCGGCCCCTTTCCGATTCGCCGAGAGGGGCGAGCTCGAATCCGAGCTCGCGAACGCGGGTTTCACGATGGTCCAGGACCAACACCGGTTCCCGGACTGGGTCGGGAAGGGAACCCCGGAGGAAGTGAGAGAGGAGTGGACCTCAGGGGCGTTCTACAATCGCCCCCTCATTGACGCTCTTTCGGCTCCGGCTCGCGACCGCGCGTGGCAGGAGATGGCGGAGGGGTTCCGTAGGTTCTACGATGGCGAATCGGTACGAATTCCGTTGAACGTCAGGCTCATCACGGCCGTTCGAGGTCGCTACGAGGCTCCTCGCTCCGATTTCTCTACCGTCAAACGACCCGCCCGCGGGACGTCGTCCGACCTTCGAAACGGAGTTTCATTCCGAAGGTCGTCACGCGATCGTCATTCAGGCTTCGATCGAGGTCGGGTGGCCCTCACGAAGAGGGGTTCGCCACGGAGACCGAGTGTATCGACGGGAATTGGAAGGGTAACTCGTCCCAGGTCTTGCCCGCATTCGGGGACATGAATAACTGGCCGGTCGTCGTCCCCACATAGATACCGGCGGGGTCGAGGGCATCACACGCCATGCCTTCCCGATGGGTTCCGAACTCTCCGGGGAATCGGGTCGGCGACATGAGCGTCCTCCACTTCTTGGTGGACTCGTTCCACTCATACACCTGGAACCCTCCGCGGAAGGTCAGTCGGGCCTCACCCGCGAGGGGCACAAAGAACGCCCGTCCCGGAAGGCTTTTCGCCGTCGCCACGACAAAACCGAAGTCGTCGTCCAGTGACTTCCCGATCCGTTGCCACTTATCGCCGGCGTTGTGGCTCACGTAGATCCCCCCGTGGTCCTGACGGTACAGTGTGTCCGGCTTCGTCGGGTCGAGGGCGACCTTATGAACACACTGTCCGACTTCGGGGTACTTGACGGGCTGGAAAGGGGTCTCGACCCCCTGGTTCGCGAGAGCCCAGGTTTCCCCGCCGTTATCCGAGCGGAAGACTCCCGCGGCCGAGATCCCTGCGTAAATGCGTTGGGGATGAGAGGGGTCAACGAGGATCGTATGTAGACAGGGACCACCGTTGCCCGGGTTCCACTTCGATTTCGTGGGATGGTCGTTCAAGCCCGGGACGGGTGTCCATGTATCCCCTAGGTCATCGCTTCGATGCAACGAGTACGGATCCAACCCCAGGAAGAGCGTCTTCGGTTCGCTCTCGTGCCCGGGTTCGAGATGCCACAGGTTCGCCACGGCGTAGGTGGGGGCCGGGGTGTCGGGGTTCCCGTCAAAACGTGGCGGCCTCGTCTTCGTGGAAGCCATCATGGGGGTCCCGATCTCGGACCACTTCTTCCCGTAGTCGCGCGAGCGATAGAGGACGGGTCCCCACAGCCAGGAATTGACGCACGCGTAGAGGTCACCGGGATGACGCGGATCCGCTACCATATGGAAGACCTCGGTGCCATGTTGGAAGGGCGCTCCGACCTTCCACTTCTTGCGCGAAGCATCGCCCTCGACAACATAGGCGCCCTTCCGGGTACCGACCAGAATGCGTAGTTTCTTGTCTGCCATGACGCACTAACCTACGAAGGTACACGTATCCTGGGAATGAGAAAACCCCTTCGCACCCGGTCCCAGGTGCGAGACGGGCCCTTGTGCGTCGATCCTGGTGGGCGAACGTCGAATCACCCCGCGCCTCGTTTCAGCTCGCAACTCAGTTCGCTCCCTGGAGCGGGTACCACAGCTAAACCATTTGAACAGGTAGGTGAGTGAAAGAATACCTGTATGGCTCAACAACCGGACCGCGCCCCTCCGCCCGAACTGAGGGTCTCATTTGCCGGCTGCCCCGTCAAGGCCAGCCTGGACGTCCTCGGCCGCAAATGGGCTCTCCTCATCCTTCGGGACATTGGTCTCTATCGGGTCCAGCGTTTCAACGAGATGCTGCGAATCACTCCCGGTTTGAGCAAGCGAGTTCTGGCCATGCGTCTCAAGGAGCTGGCGCATGGTGGATTCATCCGGGCCGAGGAACGCGGCCGAAGTTACACCAAGTGGGGACTCACCGAGAAAGGAGAGGACGCCCTCCCAATCCTGATGGCCCTCGTTCATTTTGGATCGAAGTGGTACGCGGAAGAGGTCTTCGCGGATCGAAGAGCTCGTTCGTTGAGTGATGTGTTTGAAGCGGCGTACATTCGAAAGATCCTGAAGGAGATGACGGCCGCAGCTCGGCCAAGCCTGGCCCGAGCTCGAAGGCAGGGTCGAGGAGCCCACTCCACCGTGCCCGCGCGGCAAACGCCGGCCTCTCTGCCCGCCTGAACGTTCGTCTGCGCGTGGCATCGATGCCGGAGAAACTCGGGGATCCTGACAGCACCTACAGGTCCGCGCGTCGATTGGCCTTTGCGACGGTCGATGTGTTCACCACTCGACCCTTGGAAGGGAACTCGTTGGCCGTCCTTCCGGACGTCACCGGACTCACCGAAGGGGAAATGCTCGCCATTGCGCGGGAGTTCCATTTATCCGAAACCACGTTTGTCTTCCGTCGCGAGGCGGCGGTAGAACGTGTTCGAGGGATCCGAACTCGTATCTTCACCACCGGAGAAGAGATGCCGTTCGCGGGCCATCCCACCCTGGGAACCGCCGCCGTGTTACGTGCACGCGGTGCAGGTGACGAGGTGAACCTGGAACTGAATGTCGGCACCATTCCGGTACGATTCTCCCAACGAGGCGGCCGAGCCTTCGGAGAAATGACGCAGATCGACCCCGTGTTCGGCCGGGTACACGACCGAGACCGTGTGGCGGAGGCGATCGGAGTCACATCCGATGAGATCGAGATAGAACCGCCGATTCAGACGGTGTCGACGGGAAACCCGGTCGCCATCGTGCCTTTCGCCCGGCTGGAGACACTCCAACGCTGGTCCCCCTCCTGGGAACGGATGGAGAGCTACTTGCGCGGCTCGGACGCGCGATTCGTCTATGCCGTGTGTCGGGAGACGGTTGATTCCGATGCGCAGCTTCACGCACGCATGGTGTTCTACGGGGGCGACGATCCGGCCACGGGTTCCGCGGCTGGCCCGGCGGCGGCATGGATGGTCCGCTGGGACCTCGTTCCTTCGGGATCCACGGTCCAGATCGAGCAGGGGTTGGAAGTTCATCGACCCAGCCGCATCTTTGCCCGGGCCGAGCGCGCGGGGGAGCGGGTCACCCAGGTGCGTGTCGGAGGGTTTTTCGCTCCCATGACCGAGGGCGAGCTCACCCTTCCCGGGGTCGCGTGACCGCCCCCGCCGCACGTCGGAATGGCGGAGCGCCGAGCATCTCCTACTGGGCGACGAGGGAGCCCAGCTTGGTGACCGTATTCCAGTTGCGGGTCGTCCCTCGCGTACCGAGCGCCCGTTCCAGCCGCTTGGGGGTGAGGCGCGAACGGCCGATGCCGTCAGGGTACGTCACATAGCCGTGCCGGCCCAACCCCCGCACCAACTCGCGGCCGGTGATCGTCGACTGCAGCTCCGCCCACGCGCGATCCGGCGGGGCCTCCTTGAGCACGAGAACGGTGAGGTGGCTCGGGTCCCGGAGGGCCTCGCGGGGAAAGGGATTCTGAGCCATGATCCCTCCCCACTCCGCCTTGGTGCGGACGAACACTTCCGTGCGAAGACCCAACGACGCCGCGATCGCCCGCTCGATTTGTTGCTCAATGACGATGGGTCTGCCGGTGTCAGAACGGAACACGACGTTGCCGGATGGTAAGAGTGTGCGGACGTTTTCGAACCGTGCGGCGGAAAGGCAGGCCTGCAGGTCGCTCATGCGCACCTGGGCGAAACCCGCCAGATTGACCGCTCGAAGGAGGGCGACGTAGGCCGGCATCGATCGTGACTCTAGCCGTGCCCATGGAATAAGCCCTAGCGGGCGGGAACGCGCGACCCTGTCCCGGGCTCCCCATCCGCCATCACCACGAGAGCCCTTCCTCACCCTCCCGATCTTCGATAGGGCATGCGTTGATTCGACGATCCCCTCCGGTCCGGGGGAAGGGAGCCATTCGGTGTGTCAGCCTTCCACTCGAGACGATGGGGTTTAGTGGAGCACCTCTATGGCTTCCCGGAACCGGCATGGAGGAGAGTACGGGACGCACCCGCCTTCACCTCCTTCTCGTTGAGGACAATCGGGGGGATGCTCGCCTGCTGGAAGAGATGCTCCGTGGGGGCCCCTGGCCGATCGATGTCGCGGTCGTTCCGGACGGTGCCGGCGCTCTACGATACATGCGACGCGAGGGGGAGTTCCCCCAGGTCCCACGTCCTGACATCGTCCTCCTGGACCTCAATCTGCCCGGCATGGATGGGCGGCAGGTCCTGGCAGAGGTTCGTAGCGACCTTCGGCTTAACGGGATTCCGCTCGTCATCTTCACTTCCTCCCCCGCCGATGAAGATGTCCTTTTGGCCTTCAATTTCCACGCGGAAGGGTTCCTACGAAAACCCGTGAAGCTTACCGAGTTCAGTGCCTTGGTGGACCGGCTGGGACTCGCCGGCTGAAACGACCGGCACCGCGCCCTCCCAGATGGGATGAGGACGATCCCCGGCTAATGGCTCGGTAGCGTGACGACCGTGAACCAGAAGCTCTCGATCTTCTGGACGACCGAGCGGAGCTGTTCGAAATCGACCGGCTTACGAATATAGCAATTGGCATGGTTGTCATACGCGAGGATCACGTCCTCGTCGGCCGCCGATGTCGTCATGATGATGACCGGGATTCGGCGGAGGTCCGCGTCGTCCTTGATCTCGGCCAATACCTCACGTCCATCCTTCCGTGGCATGCTGAGGTCCAACAGGACCAAGACGGGTCGTTGGGCCCCGGCGTGGCCCCCGGTCTGACGGAGGTGCTCCATCGCCTCGACGCCGTCGCGTACCACATCGACCTGGTTCGCGATCTTGCTCTCCTGCAGCACCTCGAGGATGAGGCGGACGTCTCCGGGATTGTCGTCGGCCACGAGGATCCGAACCGGCGGTGAGGAGTCGGTGGCACGCATCGCAAAGGAGCGGACGAACCGTGGAAGGATTATAGCCGTTCCCCGGACGCTCGTCTCGCGACGCCAGTTCGGTGGACGGCGAATTCGAGAGGGCCGACTAGGGTGTCACGACGGACGAGTCGATCCCCGTAACCCTGAGCCGGGCGCGGACAAAGCGCGGTGGATAGTAGGCGAGGAGGATCACGATCGCCGCGATCACCCCGAGGGAGTGGTCCAGGAGCTGGGCCGCGAAGCCACCGCCCAGGAGTCCCGCCAGGTTGATCGAGGCAAGACCGAACCATGCGATCAGGCTCCAGCTCACGAGCGTGACCCGGTAGCGAATGGTGGGATCGCGCGACCGGAAAACGAGGGTGAAGTAGAGCAGTGCCCCGAGGAACTCCGGAGCTAGGAGGAGCGCAATGAGTACATCCAAGACCGGTCCTCCGACCAAGTTCGTGTACTGGAGAGTAACCGTGCCTTGCGTGACCGTCACCGTCTTGGTGGCGGCCGTAATGATGTACGTCAGGACCAGATAGAGGGCCCCATACCAGACGGACCATACGACGAGGTAGCTACGACCCGTATAGAGGTAGGTGAGGTACCCCAGCAGGCCCCAGAGCACCGCGCACAGAACGAGGATCTCGAGGTGAACAAAGGTGATGACCAGCGCGACGGAAGGCACAACGAAGATCGCTTCCAGGCTCAGGAGAGCCCCCAACAACGTGACGACGGCGAGGCCGATCCAAAATAGGGCGAACTGACCCGCGGGCAAACGGGAATGCGCGGAGACCGGCCGATTGGCGAGCCGGACCCCGAGGAAGAGATAGATCCCCACGCCCACCAGCGAGAAAACGCCGGCGATGAGCGCATCCACGTCCATCGACGTAATCCCCCTACACGAGCTCCTTCAGGCGGTCCGTGATAAGGTCCTCGGCCTGTTGCTGCGCCTCTCGTTCAATGGGCGTGACCGGCGGGCGGTCCGTCGGAGGAGGGAGGGCGGGTTGCCGATGGGGCAACCGGAAGCGGAACACGGATCCCTTTCCGACGGTACTTTCCACCCAGATGGTGCCCCCGTGACGATCGATGATCTTCTTGCAAACGGCCAGCCCCACGCCCGTCCCCGGGTATTCCTCGCGTCGATGCAGACGCTGGAAGATCACGAAGATCTTCTCGCGATACTCTTCGGGGATGCCAATCCCATTATCGCTCACGGAGTAGAGGACCGTAGGACCTTCGTCCTCTCCTCGCACCGCGACCCTCGCGGGGTCAGTACCATGGAACTTGACAGCATTACTGATGAGATTCTGAAGGACCTGCATGAGTTGCACCGGGTCTCCCTCAACGCTGGGAAGGGGTGACCGTTCGATGGTCGCGCCCGCCTCGTGGATCATCACCTCGAGATTGCGAAGGGCGTCGGTCAGGCAGGCGTCCATGGAAAGGGGAGCGAACGGCTGTCCCCGCGTATCGATGCGGGAATAGTTCACGAGGTCATCGATGAGCCGTTGCATCCGCGCCGCGCCTTCCTGCGCGAACCCGAGAAATTCGTCGGCGGCCGGGTCGAGCTTTCCCTGGTAGCGCTCAGCGACCAGTTGCGTGTAGCTGGCCACCATCCGAAGCGGCTCTTGAAGGTCGTGGGAAGCGATGTAGGTGAACTCCTGAAGATCCCGGTTCGAACGAGCGAGCTGCGCCCCCCGTTCGATCAGCGCCTCTACGAGGGCGACCTGCTCCCGAATATCGCGCAGGACCACGACGTAGCCCGGGCCCGCGTGCTCAGGGAACCGACCGATCACGATCTCTACGGAAAGGGAAGAACCGGTCCCATCCAGGATATCGATCTGGGCGGTGGGGGGAGTGCCGCCATGCCGATTGGCCATGGTGAAGGCCTGGTCGAGCGTCGCCTCGGCACCGTGGGCGATGAGCTCCGAAAGAGGCAGCCCGCTGAGCTCTCCCGCCGGGCGCTGAAAGATCCGATACGCGGCAGGATTCGCCAGCAGGATGTGACGGGTCGCATCCAGGATCAGCTGACCCGTGGGGGCCATCTCATACAAGAGCCCTAACTCCGACTCCTCGTGGCGGCGGATCCGCGGTGTGTGAAGGAAGACCAGAAGGAAGAGAACGGCCTTGAGCGGACGGTCCCAGAGCTGGGGCACGCGGTGGTCCCTCCCCTCATCCATCAGGGGGCCGTCGATGGCGGCGACCCTACGGGGGACCGCTGGTCCACCCGGGCTGGGAGGATGACGGTAAAGGTAGTCCCTTTCCCCACCTCGCTTTCGACATCGATGGTTCCTCCATGCATGTCCACCAGCTTTCGGGTGAGATAGAGCCCCAAGCCGGATCCCTGGAAACGACGTCCGGGACCCGTCTCGAGTTGCTCAAATTGGCGGAACAAGCGAGGGACGTCGTCCGGAGCGATACCGATCCCGGTATCGTTCACGCGAAGAACGAGCCGATCGTTGTGCGTTCGCGTGATGGTGATGTGGATTCGCCCACCCGCGTTGGTGAACTTGACCGCGTTGGAAAGCAGATTGAACAGAATCTGCTTGAATCGCAGTTCGTCGATCACCACGATGTCAAGCCCCACGGCGACGTGCGTGCTCAGGGTAAGGTGTTTCTCGTCGATCATCGGACGGACAACCGAACAAACGGCTTGGAGCGCTTCTCGTGGAGAGAACGGAGCCGGGGCGAGTACGAGCTTGCCGGACTCAACCTTCGAGAGGTCGAGAATGTCGTTGATCAGCCGGAGGAGGTGCTCTCCGCTTTCGTTGATGTCACCCAAATACTCTCGCTGCTCCGGGGTGAGCCCATTGTTTGCTTGCGAGACCAGGAACTCGGAGAATCCGATGATACTGTTGAGCGGTGTCCGAAGCTCATGGGACATGCTCGCGAGGAATTCGGTCTTGAGCCGGTTCGCCTCCTCCGCGCGCCGGTTCTGAACCTCGAGTTCCCGATTGCGTTGCTCGAGCTGGTCATGGAGTCGTCGATGTTCCGTTACATCCCGGGCCGCCGCGAAGACCCCCTTGAGCCGCCCCTGCGTGTCCCGGAACGTGGTCGCGTTGCAGGACACTTCAATCCGCCCGCCGCCGCGAGTTCGCATCGTGAGCTCGTAGTTCGTGACCCGGTCCTCACGAAGCACCCGACGAATGGCGTCCTCGGCTTGTTTTTGGTCCGTGAAATATCTCCGGAAGGGCGTACCGATGATCTGAGCGCGGGCGAGGCCCGTCAGCTCTTCCATTTGCCGGTTGACGTCCGTTATCCGGCCCAGCACGTCAGTCGCCATCAGCGCGTCGATGTTCGACTCGACCAGGTCTCGGGTGTAGTTCTGGGATTCTCGAAGCTCAGTCTCGATCCTCTTCTGTTCCGTGATGTCGCGTGCCGTGGCCAGAACTCCAGCCACGTTCCCCGACATGTCGTAGAGTGTTCCTGTGTTGAGAGCCACGGGGATACGCTCGCCGGTGCGGTTGCACAGAAGCATTTCGTAGTTCGTAACCGGCCCTTTCTTGAGCGAGAGACGAATCCCTTCTTCCGCCCGTTGGGGATCCGCGAAGAGCGAGGAGAATACGCTTCCGATGAGTTGCCGGCGCGTGAGACCCGTGAGATGGACCATTTGCTCATTCACGTCGGTAATCCTGAGGCCGAGGTCGACGGTCACGAGCGCGTCGGGCGAGGCTTCGATGAGTCCCCGGTTGTAGGTCTGCGATTCCCGAAGTTCCTTTTCCGTCTGCTTTTGCGAGGTGATATCTCGGGCCAGGGCAACCACCCCTCGGGCCTTCCCATCCTGACCTTCGAGGGTGTCAAGAGTGTACGAGGCCGCCGTCGCTTCCCCCTCGTGCGGGCGTAGGACGAGCTCGTAGTTGATGAGATGGCCTTCCGTGAGCACCCTTCGAATTCCTTCCTCAGCTCGCCCGGGGTCCGTAAAGTAGTTCGCGAACGGCGTCCCGATGATACGATCCCTCGAATGCCCCAGGATTTCCTCGGCACGGGGATTTAGGTCCGTTATGACCCCCAAGAGGTCGGTAACGACTTGGATGTCATTGCGCTCCCCAACGAGGGGGCGGTCGAGCCCCACCGATTCGGTTCGCGCGAGCTTCGGGGATTCCGCCTCCGTTTTCCCCTTCGTGACGGATGAGCTCGGAACCGGGCCGGCCTCCGCGACACGAGTCTCGTTCATCACTGTGCCCTCACAGCAACGACGTTCAATCTCATGGATCGTCCCGTGAGACAGGCCGGTTGAATGGCTCGCGTGTGTATCACTTCATCCATCCGGGAGGGGCGAAGGGCCGGGGAGTTCCCAGGGCCGACCGAGTCCCGGAGAGCAACGATCTCCTTCGAGCGGCCGAAAAGAGGGGTATGGTCCGGGAAGCATTCCTGACCGCTCCGATCCTTCGTGCACGTCGAGGGACCCCCGAACGAACTTCGACGTGCATCTGGAGGGAGGGGGCGAATCTCTCCGTCTTCGCGCATCGTTCTGGTCACATCGCCGAACTGTTCACGGAGGGATCTCACCGAACCCGGCCCGCACTGCTGGGAACTCGAGTCTCTCCTGCTCACCGGGCATCGAGGAAACTGAACCGTATTCACCCACGAGGAGGGCGATTTCATCCTTCACCTCGCAACGCGTGTGGTTTCTGATCGGCCCTTCATCAACGTTCGCAGATGATCATCGAACCATTCCGGAAAACTGTGGACGCGAACCATGACATTCGCCTCCACGCTGACGACTCCGTCGATCGACTCGACGAACTGTTCTATCTCTTCCAAGTGGGCCGCCGAAGGCGGGATCACGATCCAAACCTGGGTTTCGCCCCCAACGTCCGGAGCCGCTTGTGTCGCGGGAAGATCGAGCGTAAGGGGGAACCGAGCTCGGATGGAATGAGCGATGCCGGCCGCACGGACACCTGGTCGGACGGTTACACCGATCGTCACGACCGGATAGCTGATGGATCGAAAATCGAACAAGGGGACGAACCAGACCGCCCATCCCTCGATGAGCTCGGAATATCGGCGAGTCATCGTCCGGGTCGAGACTCCCGCCCGATGGGCAGTCTCCCCCAAGGTGGCCATCGGACGTTCTCGGAGCGAGCGGATGATACGGAGGTCGAGGGACGTCAGCGCCCGCTTCGGCCGTGGCACGTGCCAGCGGGTAGGAGACTCCACCTCACGAACCCCAGGCAACTCGCGGATGAGGGCGACCCGGCGCTCAAGCGAGGCTGCATCCGGTGCGATCAAGCCCACCGTGATCCATTCCCCGAGGAATTCCGTTCCTGAAACGATGCCATCGACGAGACCGAGACAGGGCATGAGTTTCGACTTCTCCCTTCGGTCTTCGACGCGGATTGCCACGAAGGCGCCCTCCCAGCCGAAGAGCGCGGGATTGACCCACACCTCGTAGCGCCGAAGAAACCCGCTCTTCTTCCATGCCTGGAGTCGGGCATCGACCCGGGCGCGTCCCACTTTCAGGCGGCGGGCAATGCGCGTCACGTTCAGCCGAGGGTCAATTCCGGCGAGACTGATCGCGCCCCCACGGTACATTTCCCGTAGAATATCGAGATCGAGGACTTCGGGAGTTACTGCGGTCGCGGCCATGCCACAGGGCTGGAGAACGCATCGGCCTTGACTGTTCCGACCTTTTCGATGAACCCCTACGAATCAGCCAACGCGCGTGATTGTAGGCGGATTCTGGTCCCTCCGCGTACGGTCGACTTAATCCTCGATGCACCTTTCCTCCATGGATGGGGGGTGGCGTCAGCGCTATGCAATCGCCCGTTTCGTCCGACGTGCCGGCAGAGGTGGCGCGCCGAGGGGCGGTCATTCTGGTCCTTCTCGCCGCGGCGGCTCTCATGGTCAATTACGTGGAGACCATGCTCGTTCCGGCGTTGCCGACGCTGGTCGCCTTCTTCGACGGAGTCCCCTACACCACGATCGCATGGGTGGTCTCGGCCTATCTCCTCGTCGGCGTCTCCACCACGCCCCTTTTCGCCAAACTGGGGGATATCTACGGTAAGAAGCGGATGCTGGTCGTAGTGCTCGGGATCTATGCGATCGCGGTCGCGATCACCGGGTTTACTCCTCAACTCGCGAGCGTCCTGGGACTTTCCCGATTTGACGCTGTCTATCTCTTGATCGCCGTTCGTGGGGTCCAGGGCGTGGGCCTCGCGATGTTCCCCCTCGCTTTCGCGCTGGTCGGGGAGGAGCTTCCGCCCGCCAAGGTGGCGCAGGCTCAGGGGCTCATCGCCGCCATGTTCGCGATCGGGGCTGCCCTCGGGCTCTTCGGCGGTGCGTGGGTCATCCAAACCTACGGCTGGCAGGACGCCTATCACATCGTGATTCCGTTTGCTGCGGTGATCGTCGCCATGACGATCCTTGCTCTCCCCGAGTCCCGACACCGGCTCCATGTTGTGCTTGATGTGCCGGGGGCTACCTTCCTCGGCGCGGCCCTGGCCACGGTCCTCCTTGGCCTGTCGCAAGGTCCGTCCTGGGGCTGGGCCCAACTCAGTGCCGTAAGGCTCGGAATCGTACCGTTCGGAGTTCCCGAACTGTTCGCCATGTCCGTCGCTTTCTCGATCCTGTTCTATCTTCGGGAGCGCACGGCGGTCGACCCCATCATCCACTTGGAGCGTTTCCAGGAGCGCAACCTGGCAATCAGCTACTTCGGGGCCCTTCTCGTCGGAATGGCGATCTTTCTCGGGTTCGTGGGACTCACCATCCTCGTGGAGACCCCCATCGTGGGCCTGGGCCGCTCCGTGCTCGACTTCGGAATCTTGAGTCTCCCCACCACCATGTCGATGCTGGTTGCCGCACCCTTCGTCGGGCGGGCTATCGCGCGATTCGGGCCCAAGCCGATCATGATGTTCGGCGCGGCCCTTGCAACCGTCGGCTTCCTTCTGATCCTCGTTTTCGGTACGACCTACGCTGCCCTTTTCGTGACCCCGATTCCCGTCTTTGTCGGCCTCGTGTCCATGATCATCGCAATCACGAACATGGTCGTGCTCTCCTCTCGGAGAGGGGAAACTGGAATCCAGACCGGAATGGCCGAAATGTTCCAGGACCTAGGGGCGAGCATCGGGCCGGTCCTCGTTGCCAGCATTCTCGCGAGCTTTACCGGGGTCTTTGCGACGGGGGTCACGGGACCTTCCGGCCCCCTCACCGTCCAACTTCCGACACTCACCGCTTTCCATTGGCTCTTTGGAGCCGGTGCTGTTCTTTCGGCCCTGTGCGGGGTTCTCGCCGGATTCCTCCGCAATTACACGTTCAGCGCGTCGGGCGAACGAAGCGATTCAGCGGCCCCAGTTCCCGCGACGGGCGTTGCCTCGTCGACCGAATGAGATGCGCACAACGCTGCTCCGCGATGGTTACGCCGAAACGGATGGCGAAAGGCTCGAATCGTAGGAACGAATCCCTGCCTGTCCATCGCGACATCCGGCGATACGCAGACGCGCCTAGGATTGGGGCTGGGAACTTACGTCTACGTCGACATGCGCCCGACTCGGATTCGCCCGTCCTATTACCCGAGATCGTGCAGCTCGAGTCCGATGCGCTGCCCACCAGGCATCGAGCGACGTGAATCGCTCGGCGTCGGCCGCGAGCAGCGCGAGATAAGTCAGGATATCGAGCGGCATCGGACCGACACCGGTCCCGCCGGGCACTGTCCAAAGCTGCCCGAATTGTGTAATGAGAGGGCCGCGTTGAGCGCGGTTCCCGCGATGTACGCGGCCCGTGTGGTGACCCCCAGCGGGAGGCCGATGGCGAGACATATCGTGATGGCCGCTACGAGTCCTGACCCGCCCGTCGGGTGCGTTGCCGCCGCATTGGCGAGCCCCGGACCGCTCAGCGTTCGCGGGGCGAACGGGAGGGCCGTCGCAGTGAAGCTAGAGAGGATTTGATTTGCTGCGTCCATGATGGAGAGGAGATTGATCGGCCCGATCAGTCCAAGGCAGATGCGAAGAAGGACCACTCCTGGAACGCGTGGCGCAGAACCCTGTACAGCGGTCGAGATCGGTGCGGGGACGTTGCTCGCCATCGAGGTCTCGTGGGCCCACTCGCAAGCGACCCCTCCCGAGTATCAACCTCGGTCTGTTCTAGCGAGGTACCACGCCGCAGAGGTGTGTGGGTTCTGAAGCAGCTGAACCCACTATCGACGGTCTCCGAGCGACGAAGAGTCACCCCCGTTCCGGCTTGGCGATGGCAAACTCCGACCCCGGTTCGTTCGGGCGATTCCGGTAGTTTTAGTTCGGCGCCGACAGCAAGACATCGAGGAACCCGACCGGCGGGCACCCGAAGCCCAAGATCCGGTCGTGGAATCGCTTCAGCGAGCCACCGAATCGAGAGTGGAGGTATTTTCCTCGGACATCCAGGATCGCGAGCTTCCCTAGCGTGTAGACGAAGTACTCAGGATTGAACGTGCCCCGAATCGCCTCGCGCTGGGCCGGAAACTCTTCCAAGTGCGCTTCCGTTCGGAAAAGCTGGGTCGCCCAATCGATCGTGTAGCCCTGCGTGTGAAGCCCTACCGACGCGATCAGCCGGCAATCCCGCAGGAGGGCGTCGTGGATCTGGGCGACCTCGGCGCTCGAACCACCCTTCGCCAGGCCTTGCTCGATCGCCAGTTGTTCGCAGTAGTGAGCCCAACCCTCAGTGAACGCGGCCGAAAGGTACGACTTTCTGGCCAGGCTCGACCTCGTCGCACGGAAATGAAGAAACTGAAGGTAGTGACCGGGAAACACCTCGTGGATGGTGGTGATCTTAAGGGTCGCATCGTTGAGCGATCGGAGCCACTCTTCCTGACGCTCGGGCGGCCACGACGGGTCGACGGGGGTCACGTAGAAGATCCCTTCTTCGCTGAGCTCGTCGAAGGGGCCCGGGGGGTCCATGCTCGCCGTTGACATGGCCCGCCCGTAGCTCGGCGTCTCGGTAACGCGACACCTGGAGGGCTCGGGTATGGTAACCAGGTCGTGACTCCGGACGAACGAGCGTGTCTCCTCGACGAACGACTCCGCCCGAAGGATCAATCCGTCAGCGGTGGCGTGCTGGCGGAACGATTCGTCGAGAAGCTCCACGACGGTGACCTTGGGCTGGCGCTCCAGTGCCAGCTTTTCGAGCCTCACCTGGTTCCGACGCAGGTCATCCCATCCCCGCTGCAGTATCTCCGCCGCCGGAGTTCGGATTCCTTCGCGAACCCACAGCAGCTTCTGGTAACGGGCCGGCCCCAACGCAAAATCGGGTGTCGCCGTGGGAAGATATTCTTCCCTGAGCTCCTTCGCGAAATCGGCTAGGACCGCCTCTCCCTCGGTCCGGGCGTGGGACATCTCCACGGCTTCGCCATTGGATACTCGATTGGCGAACGCCTGGGCCTCGGCAAAGTGGGAGGGGAAGCCTTCAACGATGGTCAACGCCAATTGAACGAACGGCACGGGGAGCGGATCCATGAGACGTTGCCGCGCCGTTTCGATAAGACGGGGGATCCCGCCCAGGATCCGGGTCATGGACGCGACCCTCTGGGGGGCGGGGCAGTAGTGCCGAACCAAGTAGGGGGTCAGGGAGATCTGACCGACGTAGGACATGGGGTTGCGCTCCAGCTCGTGCGACTCCTCGATATCAAAGAGGGGACCTTCGAGGAGGAGTCCCAGTAGGATTCGGTCGTAGGTACGGTCGGAGGGCTGCTCGAATTCGTCCGTTCGAGTTACCTTTCCATGAAGTTCGCGGGCTCGCCGGGCCCAGCTGGCGGTGGCGGCCGGACTGAGGTCGGGAAGTCGACCGTCGTAATCGTGGAGGCCGAGGAAGACCGCATACCCCGGCTGAAAGTTGAACACCGTTTGGACAATCTCGGACTCTAGGCTCGTCAGCCCATCGGATGGCTCCTGGGGGGGAAGTGTGGACGTCACGTTGGTGGGCCGGGAACCGTGCCAGCGAGGGGGGGTATTTAGGAAAACGGCTAGACTGCGTGGGGCCGGGGTGGGGTCAGTCCTTCCACGACATCTGGCAGGTGGGGCACCACGAGCCCTGCATCTCGGTGCCGCAAATGAAGCACCTCAGTGTGTTCATCGGCGCGGAGGCCGCATTCGGCTTCGCATCGACACCACGGGGGAGTGCGGGGGGCGGTTCGCTCCGCATGGGAACATCGGTCACAGCTGCGGGGCCGGACGACGCACTCGCGCCTTTGGTCTCCGGGGATCCGACCGATTTGGAGGCTGACGTTGCGGGGCCGGAAGGCTGGCGGTCCGCCGCTTCAGGAACGGCTTTTCCTTTCGCCGGCTTCTCTTCCTCCTCCTTTTCGGACTTGTCACGACGCAGCCGCCGAAAGAGAGAGGTCATCGGCGGCCGAAGGAGGAGGTTCGATTTACGTTGTCCGCTCCAACGGACCAACGGGCTCCACCGCGAGGTTTTACCCCCGACGGACTACCGAGCGCATGGTCGACTCTCCGACCGCTCGCCTGAAGCAGAAGAACCTGGTCCTCCCACCTCCGCCAAAACCCGCCGGGACGTACGCACCGGTGGTCGTCGAAAAGGATCGGGCCTGGGTCTCCGGACAGATTGTAACCGATGCTGGGTCGGTCGTCTCGCCGGGGCTCGTCGATCGGGACGTGCCGTTCGATCAAGCCAAGGAGCTCGCACGGCGGGCCACGCTTCAGGCCCTCAGTGCTCTTCAGACAACACTGGGGTCCATCGACCGTATCTCGCGCGTGGTCAGGGTCGGTATCTACGTGGCCTCCTCGACCGGGTTTGTTCGTCAGCATGATGTAGGCAATGGAGCAACCGAGCTGCTGGTCGAACTGTTCGATGAGCGGGGCCGGCCGGCACGTGTCTCGATGGGGGTGGCCTCGCTTCCGCTCAACGCTCCCGTTGAGGTCGAACTGGCCGTCGCTCTAGGGTGAGTGGGAAGTGCGGCCCACCACGTGGCCCAACGTCCTTCGGGACGGTCGCAACGTCTACACACGGAACGCGGACATCGGCCATCGCGTATACGGAGAAGACCTCAAACTCGTCGACGGGGTGGAGTATCGAACGTGGGACCCTTGGCGGTCGAAGCTCGCGGCCCTGCTCGTCCGGGAGGCGTCGTTTCCCTCGCTGCCCGACCCTGTCGAGTCCGTGCTGTATCTCGGAGCGGCTCATGGAACGACTGTCAGCCATGTCGCCGATCTCTTCCCCAAGGCGACTGTCTACGCTGTCGAAAAGAGCCCGGTGGCCTTCGGTCAACTTCTCGTTCTCGCGCATCGGAGGAGCAATGTCCTGCCCATCCTCGCCGACGCTCAGCTCCCCGAGCGCTACGCCGCCGACGTGGGCCGCGTCGATCTTCTCTACCAGGACATCGCGCAGCGAGCCCAAACGACGATCCTTCTCGAAAACGCCACCACCTTCCTCAATCCCCGAGGATGTCTCGTGTTCATGCTGAAGGTTCGCTCCGTGACCCAGACGCGAACCCCAAGGGCGATCACTCAAACGGCGCAGCGGGAACTTACGGAAGCCGGTTACCGCGTACTGCGCACCGCCGATCTGAGCCCGTTCGCTCGTGATCATGTCGCCTTCTGGATGACGACGTTCCCCTAGCACCCTTCACCGTTCGCTCGGCAACGAGCGCGAAAATACCCCCAACGGAGTCGGAATTCGGGTGGTTCCGTGCTGCGGGTCGTTGGCGGGTGCAACGGAAGAGGTCGGTCGGTCAGAGAAACCGAGTCGCGGCGAATCTCCCCGACGGAAGGGCGGCCTCGACGCGCCGATGAACCGGCGACCGGACGTGCCTCGGGAAGCGTACCCGTATGAGCGATACTGGGCACCTGAGTACTTCCCTCCTCCTCGGCCTCGTAGTGGCTCTCGCTCTTTCCTGGTCCGGTCCCTTTCCGTTACCGGCTCACGGCTCGACCGTGATGGTTCGGCCCACGGCGCAAACGGCCGAGGCGAACTTTACGACCGCTCTCAACCGTCTCGTCGACCTCGTGGGTGCCTCGGGGGGCGCGCTCCTCGCTCTCGTATGGGCTCGCGTCGCCCTCAGCTGGTTCTCGAACGATATCACGAAGAAGGTACAGGCCAAGGACCGCGCCCGGGACGCGCTCATCGGTAGCCTGCTGTTCACGGCCGCGCTCACCGGGCTTGCCTGGGGGCTCGCCCACTGGGTCCTCACCGGGACCTGAGGACCCTCCGATGGATTTGGAACAGTTGATCGAGGAGATCATCCAAGGAGTCCTCTTCGGGCTTTTCGGTGAGCTCACCGCCGTCTTGTCAGCAGTCCTGCTGCCGACCTACAACAATCTGCTCGTCCCCGAGCTCAACGGAAGCGCGCTCTTTCCCGTCCTCTCCCTTGACGGGTCGGGCGGCGCCGGTTTCCTAACGGTGGCTGCCGAGTTCAGCGAGTATCTCCTCGTTACGGTGGTCGACCCCGCGATCGTCATCGTCGTTCTCGCCGTCGGCGTCGTCTTTCTGGCACGGTCCTCGCTCGGCCGGTGGGGACCGCCGACCGAAGGGCTCTTTCCGCGAGTCCTCGTCGCGATCGTCGTCGCCAATTTCACCGTGCCCATCGCAAACGTTCTCTTGGGATTCGGGGGAACCATCTTTCCCATTGTTGCGGCCTTCGACGGTGGCGCATGGAGGGACTGGGAGAACCTGGCGGGACCCGGCGAGATCGGCTTCTCCTGGCAGAACGGCGCCATTGCCTTTGTTCTTTCGTTCGCGCTCTTCTTCGAGATCGTGTTGCTGGCGGTCGCCGTCGCGTTCCGGGATGCGGCCCTTGCCGTACTCCTCGTGCTACTTCCCGCCTTCACCCTGGTTTGGCCGATCCCTACCCTGGCACCTCTTGCACGTCGGGCCTGGCGGCTCTTCGGCGAGCTGGTGGTCTGGCCCTGCGTCGTCCTGATTCCGCTCGAACTCGCCGTCGCGTCTCCGAACGTGCTCATCCTAGTCGCATACCTCGCGCTGGCGCTCGCCTCACCGGCCCTGTTGAGCACCGCGGGCACTCACCTGGGGCACCTGGGCCTTCCGGGCAGCGCCGGCGTAGTATCGGGAGGGATCCAACGGGGGTTCAACAGCGTCTCGCCCGCTGCGACGGGCCTCGCTCGACCATGGAGTAGTGCGGGTGAGACCGGCGGCGCCGCGGGGTCCTTGCTCTCCTCGGTGAGTCGTGCGGCGGGGGCGAGCTCCTTCCCGGCGACCGTCCCACTGGTCGGAGCTGAGCTGCTGGGCCGCGGGGCTCATCACCTCGTCAGCCACCTCTCGAAGCATGGCCCGAATCGTGCGGGGCCCGGTTCGCCTCCGAAGACCGTCGGCTTCCCTCCTTCGCGTCCCGGGAGTGGCCGATGAGCGGAGCAGAATCCTTCGTGGTCGGTCTTCCCGAACCCGTCGAACGCACGCTTCAACTCGGCCCCTTTCGCTCGGGTCAGGATGCTCTCAAGTTCCTCGGTTATGCCGTCGCCGGCGGGCTTCTCGCGCTCGGGTTCGGCCCCTGGGCGTGGCTTCCATGTTTGGGTGCGGGGGCCTTGGTCACCCTACCTCGCTGGGAAGGGAAACCGATCGACCGCCGGCTCTCGGATTATGTCGGTTGGCGCTGGCGTAGGCGGAAGCCCATTCCTCCGTCTTCGCCCGCTCTATCCCTCGAAACGGCACCCGGCGACGTGGTAGAACTTTCCCAAGGACGGAGCGCCGCCGTGCTCGTGAGTGGCGGGACGCCGACCACCTTTCTGCCGCTCGAAGATCGACGCCATCTGTTCGGGACGTATCGAAACGCTCTGCGGTCCCTCGGCGGCGAAGCATTTGTTTGCGCGGGGGTGGAGCCGCTTCCGGCGCGACCGTTCCTTCCTCGCGTCCTGAACGCGAATGCCACAGCTGACAGCTCGGCGCGTGCAGGATATGTCGAGATGGTACGCTTACTTTGTCATCGCCGGTTTCGTCGCCGTGTGCGTTGGGTCCTCTTTTCCGAAGGAAGTACGGCGCGGGAGATAGAACGCCTGGATGTACGTGTCTCGGCGCTGCAACTGGAATTCCAAAAGCTAGGCCTCTCGGTGGACCGGCTCGAAGGACGTGCACTCGACCACGCTCTGAGCTGCCTCGGACTGGGACGGGGGTGAGATCGCGGCTCCGCTTTTCCCTGCTCCGACCCGTGAGAACACCCAGCGGCTGGCCGGCATCATGGCCGTGGGGACCGGCGCGGCATCGTGGGTGGCACCGTACTGGGCCGGTCTGACCGGGGCGCTGGCGGCGCTCACGCTAGCGATCGAACTCATACGCTGGGGCGAGGCCCGACAGCACGCCGGCCCGGGCATTCACGTCGCCGTTCCCGTTCTCCCCATCGCCGGAGGAACTACCGGCTGGGTCCTCTACGGGCTCCTAACGATCCTGAGCCATCGGGAAGCCGGAGTAGTCCTAGGGGTTTTCGCAGCGGGCATGGCGTGGTCGCCGCTGCTTCTAACACGCTGGAGGCGTGGGAGGGCGTGACCGGCCCCGACCGTCCGAACGGTTCCGCGACCACCGAGGGGCGGTTGTGGACGAAACGCGGAATGCTATACGACGCTCCTCTCCTTCTAGGCGAGTTTCCTCCCGAAGTTCCTTTTGGGTTCCTGGGCCGAATATTACCCACCTCTCGGCCCGCCGAGCTCCGATTTCAATTGCACCCGATCCCGGCCCCTCAAGCGGGTGAGATCCTCCATCGAGCCGCGGTGACGGCTCGAGCCGAGCTGGCGAGCGGATCTGGCTCAGTGGGAGGTCGGCCGGCGCAACTCGCCCAAGAGGCGGACGTCACGGCGAGCATCGCGCGCGATGTGGCCGCGCGCGAGCAGGAGCTCTGGCGGTTCGGCGTGAGTTTGCATGCCCTTGGCCGAAGCCCGGCCCGTGCGGAGCGCGTACGCGACGATCTTCGTCGCGGTCTCGAATCGCTAGGGTTTCGGTCCCGACTTCCTCTCTACGAAGCGAGTCGTGCCTCGGCGGCGCCGTCGCTGGGTGGAACGGAGGTCCGACCATCGGGATACTGGCATACGCTCACCACGGATGGCGTAGCGTCGTTCTTTCCGTTCGTGGACGAAATGGTTGCCGATCCCGAGGGCATCCTGGTCGGGCTTCTGCTCGACGACGCGACACCCGTCCTCCTCAACCGGTGGTCGCACGCGAGCTACTCGTGGGCTCTCTTCGGAACGACAGGTTCGGGAAAGACGTTCGCTGCCGCACTGTGGGCGATGCGCAGTCGTTGGATGAGCCCGCAGCTCGACGTGATCGTGATCGACCCGTTAGGGGAGTTCGGGGGGTTCGTTCGTGCGTTGGGGGGAACGCTCGTTCCGATGCGCGCGAATGCTCTCGTTCAGGTGAACCCTCTCGACCCCTCGACCACCGCCGGCGACCTCGATGAGAAGGCGAGCCGGGTGACCACCATGGTTTCCGCGCTTTTTCCCAGCCTCCGTGACGAGGAATCCGCCCAGCTCGATTCGGTGCTCCGGCGTCGGTATGATGCGCCCGGCCCACCACCCACGTTCTCGGACCTCATCGATGGGCTCCCCGAGTCATCGGATGCGGGACGCCTCCGAGGCCTCCTGGAGGTCTTCCGGACGGGATCGCTCCGACATCTCAATGGGCCGACGACCTTGATGTCGGCAGGCTCTCCTCTTTCGTTCGACCTCGCCGGCGTCCCCTCCCAGCAACTACCGTTCTACCTCGCCTTCTGCCTCGACTTCGTCTTCGTCCGACTCCGCACTCGCCCGGGTCGGAAGCTGCTGATCGTTGACGAAGCGCACCTCCTCACTCGAGACCCCCGGACTGCCGAGTTCCTGGAGCGGCTTGTCCGACTCGCCCGTCACTTTGATGCCGGAGTGTTGCTCCTCAGCCAGAATCCGGATGACGTTCTGGCGACCGAGAGCGGGCGCGCTCTCGCTCGCAATCTACGCGCCACAACGTTTCTTCGCGTGACCGCAGTGTCCTCGACCACCCGCGAGTTCTTCCGACTCACGGAGGCCGAGGCCGACTGGCTCCCTCGAGCTCGGCTGCCGCGAGAGGCGGGGTACGCCGAAGGATTGCTGCGCTTAGGGCCTGGGCACCTTCCCATCGCGGTCGTGGCGTCGACGCCCGAGTACGAGTTCCTCCGAGGCGTTCTTAGCCCACCAGCGTCGACGTTGAATGAGTAGGTTCTTCAGCTCCAACGGCACGTTTATGAGACCTCGGCCGCGAGCGTCGTTGATGGCCGCCGATTCTCAGGGCCCGACCGCCGACGGGCCCGTTCGGCGCCGTTCCAGCTGGAATTTTAAAGCGATCGTAGAGGATGTGGCAGGCGTTCCCCTCGCCGACTTACAGGATCCGGACCGACCGATTCACCCTTACGTGCAAGAACGCCTCCAGCGGGCCGAGGCGCTCAGCCGCTCGGCGGCGATGGAAGCCGAGCCGCCGTACGATCCCGTCGGTCGGATCTATCCGCCCCTTTCGGGATCCACCGGTCGCACTCTTCACGGAACTGAGCACGAGCATCATGCCGAGACCCTCGCCCGGCACGCACGGAACGAAACGGACGAGCTTCCTGGACCGGGGCCCCACCGAGCGCCCGGACCCTCGCACCGGCCCGAACGCATCTACCTGCACTACCTTTTACTCCACCTCGACCGGCTCAACAATTCCGCTCTGAGCTACCTCAAGCAGGCCGTCGAGGAGGAGATCGCGCACCGCCAGACGCCGGAGCCCCACGAGGCTCCTTCAGCGCCGGGGGAGACTTCGCCCGTTCCTCAAGACGAGCGAACGTCATAGGCTCAAGCTCAACCCCGATCGCATTTCGGCCTAGCGCGCTGGCCACCCACAACGTAGTCCCCGTGCCGGCGAACGGGTCCAGCACCGTATCACCGGCCCGGGAGAACATGCGTACCAGCCGGCGGGGTATCTCGGGAGGGAAGGCCGCGGTACGGAGACCATCGGCGTCCTGACGCGCCCCTCGGATCCCCTCCCACACCTGGCTGAACCAGGTATCGCGCTCCTTCCGGGAATACCGGCTCGCGACTCGGCCGGGATCATGGGGGGGGAACCGACGAAGCTCGCCCTTTCGGAAAAGCAGGATGAATTCGCAATCCAACGTCACGTAGGCGTTCGGCGGCAGAAAACCGGAGCCTAGGAACGCGTTGGGACGGTTCATGGGTTTCTGCCAGAGGATGTAGGGTAACGGCGAGAATCCCACGGATTCGCAACGCCGCATGACCTCGGCATGGTTCGGCCAGAGACGGAAGCGCTCGCCAACGCGACGGACGGCATCGCCCACGTTCACTGCCAAGATCCCTCCCGGGACGAGCACGCGATGGGAGGCCCGCCACGCTCCCTCCAATCGGTCATGCATGCCGTTGTAGGTCGGAGCCCCGGCCCGAGCGAACATCTCGTCCCACTGGGGGATCATGGGATACGGTGGGGATGTGACGACGAGGTCTACCGATGCCGGGGGGATCCCTGGCAGCTCGGCCGCATCGCCGCGGATGACCTTGATCGATCCGCGGCGCATTCCCGGCCCCGTCCCATGAGAACACCCCGGGACGGTTAATACGAAGGAGCTCGTGGTCGCCACATGCGCCTCGACCGCCCCGTTCTCCAGGTCGCGTTGGATTTCGAGAATCTTTCGCGTGCCCTTCCGGCGGCGCACGAAGCTGTCGAGGGGGGGGCCGACTGGGTGGAAGCCGGAACCCCGCTCATCAAGAGCGAGGGTCTCGACGCCGTTCGGACGCTGAAGAGGGAGTTCCCGAACCAACGGGTCGTCGCGGACATGAAGATCATGGACACCGGCGCCTTCGAGGTGGAGATCGCGGCGAAGGCGGGCGCTGACCTCGTGACCGTACTGGGCACGGCCGACGACGACACCATCGCGGAGGCCGTGCGGGGCGGAGAGCTCTACGGTGCCGAGGTCGTGGTCGACCTTCTGAATGTCGCGGACCCGGTGACCCGCACTCGGCGGGCAGCCGAGCTCGGAGCGGCCGCGGTTTGCTGGCATGTAGGGATCGATATGCAGATGCAAGCGAAGACGCCGTTCGCGGTCCTGAAGGAGCTCGCCGAAGCCTCCTCGCTCCCGGTCGGCGTCGCCGGCGGGCTGACCTCCGAGACCGTCGCTGCTGCCACCGTCGCGGGAGCTCAGATCCTCATCGTGGGAGGCGCTATCACCAAGAGCCCGAACATCAAGGAGGCGACACAGCAGATTCGCCGTGCGATCGATTCTCGCCAGGAGGTGAGGACCGAGCTCTTCCGGCGCTATCGTGGGGACGAGGTCCGGGCGGCCTTCCTCAAGGTCTCCGCCCCCAACGTGACGGATGCCCTGCAACGAAAAGGGGCGCTCCACGGACTTGTCCCCCACCTTACCTCCCCGAGCGTCCACCTGGTCGGCCCTGCGGTGACCGTGGTAACGCGTGACGGGGATTGGGCCAAACCCGTGGAGGCGATCGATCGTGCAGGCCCGGGGGATGTGATCGTGATCGACGCGGGTGCCGGAACGACGGCCGTTTGGGGAGAGCTCGCCAGCTGGTCCGCCCATGGGAAGGGCGTCGCCGGCGTTGTCATCGACGGGGCGATCCGGGACCTGGACGCCATCCTCGCTCTCGGCTTCCCGGCCTTCAGTCGATTTGTCGCTCCGAACGCGGGCGAGCCTAAGGGCCACGGCGAGATCGGTGTCGAGGTAGTGGTGGGAGGGGAGCGCATTCGACCCGGCGATTGGATGGTTGGGGACATGAGTGGCCTCGTGGTCGTGCCGCGCGAGCGGGCCCAGGAGATCGCAAACCGCTCCCTGGATGTGCTCGAGCACGAAAATAGGGTTCGGGAAGAGATCCAGCGGGGCTCGACCCTCGGAAAGGTTCAGAAACTGGAACGCTGGGAACGCGTCGGCTGACCTCGACGTGGGACGATAGCTCCCTCCCCAGCGAACGACGTGCGACGCTGGAAACGACGGATGACATTCGCTCCGGGCTTGAAGGTAGACCCACTCGACCCCCCAAGCGCTATGGGACTCCTCGTGCGTCGGGGCGAGGGTAACGACGATGAGCATCCGAGTCCACTCCGTGGCGGTGGTGGTGCGAGACCGAAAGAAAGCCGCCAAATGGTACTCGGAGACACTGGGCTTCAAAGTGATCGATGACGACGATGAGCACTGGACGACCGTGGGGCAGCCTCGCCGGGGCGCGGTTCTCCACCTCTGCGAAATGGGACCTCATCCGAAAGCCTCTGAGTTCGGAAACACGGGAATACTCATCGTCACGAACGAGGCACTGCCACGGGTCTATCAACGGTGGAAGAAGCAGGGCGTCAAGTTTTCTGAGCCACCCAAGAAATTTCCCTGGGGGTGGCGCGCCAAATTCCTGGACCCCGACGGCAACGAGCTTTGGCTGATTCCGGAAGAGTCCGCGTGAGGAACACGCTCACGGCCCCGTATCGGGGAGAGCGAAGGGCAATTATTCTGGAATGGGTCACCCGACCGACCCCCGTGCTCCCGTAGTCTAGTCCGGTCAAGGATCCGTGGCCTTCGACCACGAAACGTGGGTTCGAATCCCGCCGGGAGCACTTCCCATCAATGGGTATCGGAGCGGGCCTACATTCTCTCAAAACAGATCGGTCAACTTTCCCACGATAAGATCACGAGCGATCATCGCTCTCGGCATGGGGTCTCCCGGGGGCTTGATCACTACAAATTTTTCTTCAACCCGAGGCGCGTTACCCTTTTCCAAGAGCGTAGGGACGACAATCAAGGCGCCGTTGGCGTTCATGAACCTAAGTTTGAAATTGTGTCGCTCCTCATCCGCTGCAAACCCGGCAAGGTTAGCGATGTCGAAGGCCGCTGGGTGGGACGTCGGCCGGAGCGGTTTCAGGAACGTTATCCGGCCGGCCCTCGCATCGACCACTACCTGCGTCGCATCGATATCGATCGGACGGTGACCATCTCTAAGCCATACCCGGTAGCCGAGAATCACAGAACTGCATGGGCATCTCTCGATAAAAGGGAGGGAACTCATCGCGCGGTGCGCCGGGCCTGAGATTGAGCGGGTCGGTCCTCCCCGGCTACTCCCTCGAAACCCCTAACACGGAGCGAGGGACCGCCGAGCGATGCGCGCTGAGAGCTTGGCGGAGTCCATACGCGGTTGACGACAGGACCGCGACGAGCTCAGGCGTGAGCGAGGGGGCCGGGTCCGTCAGTAAACCTAGGGACCGAGGCAACCAGTGGAGGAGATCGGGGCAAGGAAAGCCGCCGGATAGATTCATCTCATCACCAGCTGTCCGAGAGCGAACGTGGGACTCCGCCGATGAAGCTGACCGTACTCGGTAGCAGCGGCGCCTGGCCCGCGGCCGGACGAGCATGCAGCTGCTATCTGCTGGAGTCTGCCGGCGAACGCCTCGTCCTCGACCTAGGCTTCGGCTCGCTGCCCAGACTCCTCGAGCAGTGTCCGGCCTCCGACGTCCGCGCCGTGTTCGTTACGCACGCCCACGCGGACCACTGCGTCGATCTCTTTGGTCTCTTTCGGGCACGCACGATGCCGCAGCCACGATTCCCGCCACTCCCCGTCTACGCCCTCCCGGAGGTCATGGACCGGGTCGGGAGCCTCGATGGACCGAAGGGGCCTCATCGGCTGAAGCAGGAGTGCGAATTCCACCCAATAAGCGCCGACCAGTCGGTGGACCTCGAACCGTTCCGAATCCGGATCGTCGAATTGCCTCACTTTGTTCCCAACCTCGGTTTTCGCGTTGAGGCCGACGATGTGGTGATCGCCTACACGGGGGACACCGGACCCTCCCCGAAGATCACGGAGCTCGCTCACGGAGCCGACCTGTTTGTGTGCGAAGCGACCCACCAGCAAGCCCCACCGGAGGGCCAGGACCGGTTCCTCCTCACCGCCACCGAGGCCGGACGGTACGCCCGCGAAGCGGGAGTGACCCAACTCATGCTAACTCACTTCTGGCCAGGCGATGACCGGGAGGTATCTCGGTCCCTCGCTGCGCGCGAGTTTGCCGGGAAGATTACTATCGCGGAGGAGAGCCTTTCTCTCACCCTTTCCTAAGCGGCCACTACCCGCGATCAGGGTCGCGAGAAGGGCGCCCTCAAGACCACCGGATCTTGGGGGCGCACAGCGCGCTCCTTGGTGCGCCGCAAGCGTGCATCGGCCCTGGCCGGGCGATGGGAACGACGACCCGGCCGTGCCGATTTCGCGCGCGCCGAGAGAAACGCGGCGGAGCGAAGGAACTTCGAGTGCTCGCCAGGCCGCCGTATCTTACACTCCCGGATGCGCCTCGATGAATCGATGCGACGGACGACATCGATCGACCCGATGCGAAGCTTCTTGTCGGGCCAGTTCTTCCCGCGGTTATGCCCCTCTACATGGACACTCACCGAAAGGTGAAGGGTGTCACCGAAGCGGCGGTTGCGGAAGCCCATGCGAAGGATCTGAAGGTGCAGGGGAAACACGGGGTGAGTTATCGGAATTATTGGGTGGACGAAAAGAGCGAGACGATCTTCTGTCTCGTCGAGGCGCCCTCTCCCGAAGCCGCAGCACGTGTCCACAGAGAAGCTCATGGGCTCGAAGCCGACGAGATCCACGAAGTCCACCAAGGATGAGCTCGACCCGCACGAGTCCCTTCGAATGGGTTTGAGAAGGCACCCTGTTTCGAATCCGAGATTTCAACTGCATTCGCGCTAGGAACGATGTTCACTCTCGAATATCGAGAGCACGTACGGGACTATCTTCTCCAGTTGGCCCGGTCCGACCCACGCATCATCGCCGGAGCCGCGGTCGGCTCTGACGCGACGGGAAACGCGGATCGTTGGTCCGACCTTGACCTAACCTTCGGAGTCGCGGAGGACTCTCTCGTGGGTACGGTCATGAGCGATTGGACCTCTGACGTTGAGAGCACCTTCGGTGCCGCCACCCTCTTCGATGTCTCGGCGGGCCCGACGATTTACCGCGTTTTTCTCTTGCCCGGCAATCTCCAAGTCGACCTATCCTTTACTTCGGGGTACGTCGCGGACTACGGGCCCAAATTCAAACTTCTGTTCGGGACTGCGGTTCGGAGGGAACATTCTGGACCGAGCTCCCCGAAGGATGGCTTCGGGCGGGGGGTCCACCATGCCGTCCGGGCCCGCTACTCAATCGAAAGGGGCCGGGGGTGGCAGGCCGAGTACTGGATTAGGGGAGTCCGGGATGAGGCGATGTCGCTCGCGTGCCTGCGACGGGGACTTGAACCTTCCCACGGCCGGGGCCCTGACCGGCTCCCGTCGGACGTATTGCAGTCAGCGAGCAACGCACTCGTACGCTCAATGGAACGAGCCGAGTTGCTCCGAGCCCTCGGGCGTGCGATCGATCTCCTCTGCGGAGAGGCCTGGGATGCTGACGATCTTCTAGATCGTCTTGAGCCGCGGCTCCGGGCCCTTACGCGGGACGACTGGTCCTGACCCAGTCCTAGCCGAACCCGGGTTCGGGGGGAGAGAAGGCCCAACCCTCAGTGGTGCACATCTAATCCGCCCTAGGAGGGGCAAGGACGGTGGCCAAGCCCTCATCAGGATCACCGGGAGAGCGGCCAAGAGCGACGGAACTTGGACCGGATCGGGACCGCGAGCCTGAAGAGGGGGGCGTACGGTCGATAAGGCGATAGCGATGGGCGCGAAGAAGCGGCCCGGTGTACCGATCGTCGCGCACGGCGCTCGAATGAGCTGGGTGGGAATACTGCGTTCGGGTGATGCTTTCCCGCGCGCCACCTCGTCACGATTGGGCGTAATGACCGCGGAGTCGGGACCATCCCTCCGCCGTTGCTTTGGCTCGTGGTCTTCCCACTATCGCCGGTTCACATCAAATCTCAATTCAGCAAGGATACAAGTCCAAGTGATGGATCCAGGCCAGTCACCGGGCCGCGGAGTGCAATGCGTTATCCACTGGGTCGACGCGCTCATCGTGAAGAGCTCGGGCCCAGGTTCGGTGTGCGCTGGGGATGGATGGTCGAAGGAGCTCTGGAACGCATTCCTCTCGGACAGCGATATCCTATCGGGGAATTCGCTAGCCGAGAAGTTGAGGAGTTTCAGGGACTCTCGACGTCAGGACGACAACCCCCTTGTGGCCGAATGGAGGGCCGCGGTCCGCAGCGGTCGATTGAGCCCCTCCACGAACCTCGTGGATCGCGGGGGTGGGTGGATTCCCGTACCCGCGACACTTTGGACCGGGGGCGGATCGACGGCATGCATTGTCTCCTGGGACCCGAAAGGTCAGGAATTTCCCTCCTTGAGTCACGCGATCAACTCCCCCGAGGGCCGACGGCATCCGCCCGACCCGGTAGGCCAGGCACGGTACTACCTCGAATGCACACTGGCTAAGCTTCACGGAGTCAGATTCGGTCCGGAGGATGCTATCGAGGACGAGGGATTTGCTCACTCTCCCGAGGTCCGGGAGCTGGAATCCCCCCTCAAGAACCTCGAGCAGGACCTCATTGCCAGCCCGGGGCGGGGTCGACTTGACCGATTCGGTTAGATTTCCTGGCATGTGCGGCCATAAAAATGAGCATCGACAGATTCTAGGACCCAAGTGCCTGACGGAGATCCTCGATAAGATCGTCTGGGTGCTCCAGACCCACGGACAGACGAAGCAGGTTCGGTGGCGTGGTGGATGCCTTCCCCTCACTCGAGGCACGGTGCTCGATGAGGCTCTCGACTCCCCCCAAGCTCGTAGCATTCACGAACAACCGTACGCGTGAGGCGACGCGTACTGCTTCCTTTCGGCCCCCACGGACCAAGAACGATACCATGCCCCCATAGTGCGTCATCTGACGGCGGGCCACCTCATGTCCGGGATGGGAGGGGAGACCCGGATAGTAGACGGTCTCGACGGAAGGGAGGTCGGCGAGCGCGGAAGCGACGGCGGACGCATTCATCGAATGGCGGTCCATGCGACAAGGCAAGGTACGAAGTCCACGAAGAACCAGCCAGGAATTGAAAGGGGATCCTACCCCACCCAGAACTCGACGGATCTCAAACAACGGTTCGGTGGATTTCTGGGACTTTGCGACGATGCAACCGCCTTGGACGTCACTGTGCCCCCCACAGTACTTGGTGGTCGAATGCAGAACCAGGTCTGCGCCTAGGGATAGGGGTCGTTGAAGGATGGGAGTGGCGAAGGTGTTGTCGACCAGCAAGCGGGCATCCGCTTCGTGGGCGAGCTGAGACAATCCTCGTATGTCCGAGACCTTCAGGAGGGGGTTGGAGGGCGTCTCGGTCCAGACCAGCTTCGTGGTGGGGCGGAGGCACTCCCGTAGTTTTTCCAGGTCGCCCAAATCGGCGAACGTGCCTTCGATTCCCCAGGTGGGGAGGAAGTCCCGCACCAGACTGCGCATGGTGTGGTAGATGTCGTCACAAAAGAGAACGTGCGATCCACGGGGGAGACTCTGGAGGACTGCGGCTCCTGCCGCCATTCCGGACGCGAAGACGATGGACGATTCACCGCCCTCCAGGTCCCGGAGCGCTGCCTCCAAGCGAGATTGCACCGGGTTCTCGTCCCGAACGTAACGGAATCCGTGGAGCGTTTCGTACGCGGGGCCGTGCTCGAACGTGGTTGAAAGATTCAATGGCGGTGCTATCGCCCCCGTAGATTGGTCGACCTCGCCGCCGGCGTGCACGGCAATGGTTTCCAGCTTCATCGACGCTGCCTCGGCCCAAGAACGCGGAGCCGCGAATATAACGAGCTATGTCCGATCCTCCTTCGGTCGCTCTCTCGATCCTAGCTTGGCTTTCTTGTCCTTTCGGTTCGGAATCTCGCAGTTCCGCGACACTCCTGGCCGAATCACGGTCGAAGTCTCCCGCCGCCAGGCATCCCTCGAACCCCATGGATGTCATACACGGCACATCGCGTGCCGTGGCGCGGATTCGCGTTGGGTCGAGGACGAATTCAACTTCGGAGAGGCTGGTGCTGGGGGTGCTCAACGGAGCGTGTCGAGGTCCGGGCCTGCGTGGATCGAGGCACGATTGGGTTACTCCCCAGTACTGGCCGAACCCCCCCGCTCAGAACCACGACCACTCTCGCGCCCTCGCCAATAGCCCGATGAGGACGTCGATATGCGACGGAACGGCCTCGTCGTTCATCGAATTGGAAAGCAGGACGGACAACCGCGTCAGTCCTTCAACCTCAGTGAACTGTCCGTTGAGACGCTCGGCAATGAGGGCCGGCAGGCCGTGGGTCCCTCCCGAATTAAACACTCGGCGTAGTCTCCGATACCTCTATGCAACGTGCCAGGGGTCCAGGGTCTTTCCCTCATCCAGGGCAGAGACAAAATCTCCCAGGAGACGACTTGGGGCAAACTCATAGAGCGGTGCGTGGTTGATCAGCCGGACCCTCGTGGGCTCCGCGACCCTCATGCGACCCTTGAGCTGCTCAGCGGGCGGGTGACTTCTCCGAGCCAATTCGACCTGCGAAGAAGGTTTCCACGCCCACGCCTCGCGTCTGGCACGCATCGCGGACTCGAAGTGGGGCTCCACCTGAAGCCCGGGTTGTCCGACGAGAATTTCGTCGGAATGGCCATTGGCAACCTATGCGCGTTCCGACTTCAACGCGAACGAGGTGAAACCCTGGTCTGGCAAGTGATCCGCGTCGAATTCTCCCGCAGTCATCACTTTCGCTTGGTGATCCGCCATCCGGACCACCTCCTTGACCTCGGAATCGGCCACGACCTAAAGCGGATCCTTGACTCACTCTCGCAGGTGACGATCGAAGAGTTGCGGGGTCGACTCCAAGAAGCAGAACGCGAGGGGTTGAAGCCCGTGGCCCTTCGGCATCTGCATGAAGACGTCGATTTCTGGCGTGATGATTTTTGGAATTGGCTTGGTTAGCCGGACTCGGAAACCTACGTCGGCGTCCTCGGCACCGTTCGCCGCGGAGGCCGACGGGGGCACGGTGTCCCCACTGCTTCTCGTGGCAAGGT
>JBAUTP010000287.1:0-6631 GCA_049582265.1 Thermoplasmata archaeon | reverse complement strand
CTTGCATCCCGCCGAGCGACGCCGCGCCGAGCGAAACTCGGCCCACATCGAGAGCCGTCATCGCGACGTGGAATCCCTTGCCTACCTCACCGAGGACGTTTTCCGGGCCCAGCTCAACGTGGTCCAGGATGAGCTCCGCGGTGGAGGTCCCGTGGAGTCCCATCTTCTTCTCGCATCGGCCCACTCGGAAGCCGGAGGTTCCCTTATCGACGAGGAATGCTGTGACGCCTCCGCTCGGGCCCAGTTTCGCGTTGTTGGCGGCCATCACGATGACGGTGTCCGCCTCGCGGCCGTTCGTGACGTAGATCTTGTTCCCCGTCAACCGCCATGTGTCGCCATCGGCTTCGGCGAGCGTGCGGACGTCACCCGAATCGCTTCCTGAGCCGGGCTCGGTCAAGCTGAACGCCAGGAGCCGTTCTCCGCGAGCGGCCGGAACGAGCCAGCGCTTCCGTTGCTCCTCGGTGCCATAGTACAAGAGCGGTGTCGTTCCGAGCGAGGTATGGGCCCCCACGATGGCCCCGTGCGACGCGTCGACCTTCCCCATCTCCTCGAGGAGGATGCAGTACCCGACCTTGCCGAGCCCAAGACCCCCGTACTCTTCGGGGATGGGAACTCCGAAGAACCCCTCGGCTTGCATCCGTTTGACGCTCGCCGCCGGGAACTCCTCCGTCTCGTCCATCCCGACGACGATGGGAGCGACCTCCTTCTGAAGGAACCCGCGGACCCCTTCCCGGAACGCATCCTGGTCCGGAGTGAACGTGAATTCAATGGCCATGACTAGTTTCCCTGGAACTTCGGCGGTCGGCGCTCGATGAACGCCGCGATCCCTTCCCGCAGGTCTTGGCTCGGCAGGACATCGTGCGTGAACAGGTCCGTCTCCAGCTTGAGCCCCTCTGCGAGGGGCAGCTCGCGTCCGCGCTGGATCGCTCGCTTCGCTGCTTGGACGGCTTTGGGCGCCTTCTGCCCGATCGTATGTGCGAGGTCCCTCGCTGCCCTGAGTTCCTGGCCGGCGGGGACGGTCTTGTTCACGAGACCCGCCTTGAGCGCATCGGCTGCCGAGACCAGGACACCGGTGAAGATCCACTCCTTCGCTTTCGCCGACCCCACCAGGCGTGAGAGCCGCTGAGTACCTCCGTAGGCCGGCATGAGCCCAAAGTTGGCTTCGGGGGCGCCCAGCTTCGCCGACTCCCCGGCGATCCGTAGGTCGCAGGCGAGGGCGAGCTCGAGACCTCCGCCGAGGGCCAACCCGTTGATGGCCGCGATGACGGGCGGCCCCAGATTTTCAATGCGTTGGAACGTCTCTTGTACCGACCGCACCCAATCCGGCGCGCTCGCCATGTCCAATGTCGCCATCTCCTTGAGGTCGGCGCCGGCGCTGAAGTACTGACCATCCCCCGTGAGGATCACGCACCGGGTTCCCGGCTGAGCTTCGACAGCGTGGATCCGACGGGTGAGCGCCTGGAGGACCGCTGTGCTGAGGGCATTCACCGGGGGATGCTTCAGGACGAGGATCTCGACTCCATCCTCTTCGGTCCTCTGTCCCACCGCTTCCTCGTCGGCCACGATCCCCTCGCGTTCGATGACCACGGTCGGGCAGATAACGCTGCGTCCGCCAAGCGCCGGTGGAGCGCCGGCGCAGGCTGATATAGAGGAGGCCCGTCGGCGCCCTGTGGCGCGGATCACCACCTTCGCCGACGCCGATGCATCGTTCGCGGACGCGCGTTTCGTCGTGCTGGGTGTGCCGTTCGATCGCACCACCTCCTTCCGCCCGGGCGCTCGATTTGGACCAGATTCGATCCGCCAACACTCGTGGAACTTTGAGTCGTACGACCTCGAGACCGGGGTGGACCTCAGTGAAGTGCCGGTGCACGATCTGGGAAACACGGAAGAGTTTGGGAACGCCGCGGACATGGTGGCGGGTGTCCGAGACGAGATTCGGCCAATCTTTGGCGCCGGTAAGATCCCCATCGTCCTGGGAGGGGACCACGCCTGCTCCCCACCGGTGGTGGAATCTTACGAGGGTCCCCGGTCGTTGGGCGTGCTCTACATCGACGCGCACCTCGACTTTCGCTCGAGCTACCTCGGAGATCCGAGGAGCCACGGCTGCTCGTCGCGGCGGATCCTGGAGAAAGTAGGCGCACCGAATGTCGTCGTGCTCGGCGTGCGCTCGGCCTCCCACGAAGAGATTGACGATAACCGGTCGATCGGCATGAACTACATTACAGCGAACGAGGTCGCCGAGGGGGGCATCGAGTCCGCGGTCGAACGAGCCCTCGGGATGCTGAAGACCGACCGCGTCTACATTTCTCTCGACATCGACGCGATCGATCCGGCGTACGCCGCGGGGACGGGAACCCCTGAACCGTTCGGCCTCACTCCGCGTGACGTCAAATGGGCGATCGACCAGGCGGCGCCCCGGCTCGCCGGGATGGACGTGATGGAAGTGAGCCCCCACTACGACCAAGGCAACACGAGCGGGCTCGCGGCACGTCTGATTCGGGAAGCCATGGCGCACGTCACCCTCACGCAGCGTGGGATCTAGGACCTTCATGCCGAAGACTAGCGAAAGCGCGTCACCGGCTGCTCGGGGGGCGGAGGCGACCATCCGAGCGGTCGAATGGCTAGGCCTGGATGCCTACCTCAAAGAGCGCGACGTCAAAGGGTACCGTCCGAAGGCGCTCGATGACCGGCTCCGGAACGAACGCACCCGGATGGAAGTGCGACTTCTGGTCGAGGCCCGGAAGCTCGGCGTCCGCACGCCGATCGTCTATGATGTCGACCTCACGACGCATCGGATCGTCATGGAACGACTCCCGGGAACGACGCTTCGTGACATGCTCGGAGCGCCCGCGGTTACGCTCGCCACGTTGGACGCACCGATCGTCGCCTTCGGACGTGCCTTGGGTCGTCTGCACGCCGGGGGCATCTCGCATGGGGACCTTACGAGCTCGAACGTACTCTACCCCGACGGCCCGGAGGCAGAGCCGGCGTTCCTCGACCTCTCCATGGGGAGTCGGAACGGGGGGATCGAGGAACTAGGGATCGACCTCCACTTGGTCGAGGAGGACCTCAAGGGTCTCCACCCCCGCGGTTCGGCCCTCTACAAGCGATTCCTCGATGGCTACGCCGAGGGAAATCCAGCGGGACACGAGAAGGTACGCACGCGGGCTCGCGAGATCCGAGGTCGCGTGCGCTACGCGTGAGCCGGCTTCGCTTTCACACGACGGGTCGAACGCGTCGCAAGCCTTCGACGAGGGTCGCCGGTAGCTCGTCGATCACGTCCGTCGCAACGAGCCCGGGTCCCCGCGTGTCCGCGACACGACTTCCAGCTTCGCCCACCCAGTAGGTGGCAAGTCGACCGGCTCGCACGGGATCCACGCCCTGGGCGAGGAGCGAGCCGACGACTCCCGCGAGCACGTCACCAAGGCCCCCGACCGTCATGGCCGCGGTATGATGGTGGTTCGTGTAGGTCTCGATTCCATCGGAGATGATGTCGACCTCGCCTTTGATGAGCAGTGTGAGTCGCCAGTCCTCGGCGATGTGACGGGCGCTCGCTACGCGATCCTCCCATTCGCCGTCGGTGCGGCCATGGAAGACGCGGGCGAACTCCCCCTGGTTCGGCGTCGCGACGATCTCGGACCCCGAGCGGTTCGCGACGGCCCTGGCGCGGCCATCCAGCGCGGCCAAGGCGTCGGCGTCCACAACGAGCGGAACCGTGCCCGCCAGGCTGTCCACGAGCTCGGCGAGCGCTTCCCGCGTTTCTGGATTACTTCCGGCGCCCATGCCGACGACGACCGCCTTCGCCGGAGTTCGGCGGAGGAACTCGCGGATCGAGGGAACGTCTCGCCGCTGGAACTGTTCTTCGCCGACGCTGTGCACGACCAGATTGGGAGAGAAGTCCTGGACCCGGTCCGAGGCCGGGCGGGGGGCGACCACCGTCGCACGCTCCGCACCGGAGCGTAGCGCGGCGAGTCCCGCCAGCGCCGGGGCTCCCGCGTAGGGACCACCGCCAACGATCAGGAGACGTCCGGTACGTCCTCGATTGGAGCGGCCCGATGCGACAGGGAAATCGAGAAAGTCTCCCGGCCCAGAGCGCCACCGGGCCTCGGGAGGTATCCCAATATCGCGGACGGTGATCGTACCCGCGTTCTCTGGGGTCATTCCCTCTTTGGTCGCCGTCAGAGTCACGGTCCAGGAGGGCCGCACGGACCGGGAACTTCCGAGGCCCGTGGGGACATCGATCGAAAGTACCGGAACGCGACTCATGATGAGCGCCGACACGGCGTCCGAGTACGGCGGACGCAGGTCTCCGCGCTGACCCGTACCGAGCATGGCATCGAGCGCGAGGGGAAGGTCCCTGAGTTCGGCGGACGTCGGAAGACGCGCGTGGATGGGCATGCGTCGAGCGATCCGCTCAAAGCAGAGACGTGCGGGTCCGGCCCGGATTTCCGCCGGGGGTCGGACGACCCAAACGTCGGGGGAATAGCCCCACTGGCCGAGGTAGAAGGCGGCACAGAACCCATCGCCCCCGTTATTGCCGGTCCCGCACACGACCCCAACGCGGGCGGGCGAAGGAGGCAAATGGCGAAGGCTCTCCTCGGCGACCGCGCGCCCCGCGTTCTCCATGAGCGTGTCGAGCCCGGTTCCGAGCGCGACGGCATTGAACTCGATGACCGCCATTTCCTCCGAACTGACCGGTCGTTCGGCGGACGCGGCCATGGCGGGACGTTCAGGTCGCCGGGTTCCCTTCCGCCGCGACATCGGTCGCCGAGAAGATATCGACCGACGGGGGGAGAAGGTTCCGTCGCGCGAGATAGGTCGCCTGCGTGCGGCTGTATCGGAAGATGATGTCGGCCTTTCCTTCCTGGAACCCCCACGGGCGTAGGATGAGCAGGTCTCCCTCGCGGATCCACATCTTTTTCTTCATTTTCCCAGTGATCCGGCCCATGCGAGAAATGTTGTCCTCGCACATCACCCGAATGCGCGCGGCACCCAAGAGCTGATTCGCAACGCCGAAGATCTCACCCCGCTGCCGACGAGGAAGAGGAAGCCGACCGACCTCCTCGCCCCCCTCGACGACCTCGGGAACGACGGGCGTGCTGGGTTCCTCCGGCTGCGTCGTGTCGGCGGGTTCATCTGGGCTATCGGGCACGATGGTAATGAACCGGCTTCAGTATTTCAAGAGGCGCGCTTGCGTCGGAACACCTTCTCGGGGTTCTTTTCCAAGATCTGCTCGATAACATCGGCCGAAAGGGGGAGCTCCCGTACGGCCCGAACGTTCGCCCCGATGTCCCGCACGCCGGGGCCCGGCCAGTCCGAGCCGAACAGGACCCGGTCCGCGAGGCGGGGAAGTTGAGGGAAGTAGTCGAGGAGCTTGGAAGGAGGGACGCCGGACACTTCCAGGTACACGTTCGAAAACCGTCGTGTGAGGAACATCGCCTCCTCCGTCCAGAACGGCCGTCCGCCATGGGCGAGGACGATCGGAAGCGCTGGAAAATCGATTGCTACATCCTCGACCAGCAGAGGGTTCCCGAACCGGTTCCGAGCTCCGGGGAAGACCGAGGTTCCTGTGTGAAAAATGACGGGAATCACGAGACGTTCGGCCTCCTCGTAGATCGCCCTCAAGCCTTCGAGGTGGTCAGTTACATACGCGTTCGGCGGGAACAACTGATGCGGAGGATGCATCTTGAGCGCCCGAATGCCGAGTTCCTCGACGAGCCGCCGGACCTCACCCCCCGGGTCGCGGTGGGTAGGGAGCACCCCTCCTACGGCGATCAACCGTTCGGGGTCGTGGGAGGCGAAGTGACTCACGAAATCGTTCACCTTCTCGCTGTACCCGATCACCTCGTGGCTCACGTAGTTCACGAGGACCGCACGCTCGACTCCGGAACGGTCGAGGTACGCCAAGAACTCCTCGGGATGCTCCAGCATGCGAAGGAATTCCGGAGTGAGGGCCGATTCGCTCAGGATCGCTCGGGACTCCGGTCGCATCTCATGAAGCGGATTGACGTGCACGTGACAGTCCGTGACGCCCATCCGAGTGGCGAACTACCAGGCCTATTTGGTTTCGAGCGGTCTCAGGAAGGTTTAATGGCCTTCGGGGCTGCCGGGGAACCCATGGCCCAGCCCGCGCCCCCGCCGGCATCGTCGCCTCCACCCGCGTCGGCTCCGCCTGCCGCCCCAAGTACGACGAGCGTTCCACCGATGCCGCATCACTCCTCGTGGGCGCCGAAGTCGATGCCACGGCTCCTCAAGGCCACCTATCTCGCGGATGGGGAATCCCTTCTCCGCGAGACGCGGGGAACCAAGTTGTTCTATCTCCCCGGGCCGATCCTTTTCATCGTCGTTTTCGGATTCCTGACCTATGCGGCGGCCACCGCGGCCTACGGTTGGCCCAGCCTCCCGGCGCTCACGAGCTTCTTTTCGAGCACCGCGAGCACGCTGCATGGCAACTATCTCCTCTACCTGTTCGCCATCCTTCTGTTGATCGGGTTCCTTTTCCTCTTTGCCCGATACCTCCGTTGGATCCGAACCGTCTACGCTGTCACGAACATGCGGATCATCGTTCAGAAGGGAATCCTGTCGAAGGATTTCGACGAGATCCCCATTCTCCAAGTGCGCGGCGTGGACG